>DASUAS010000337.1:0-3823 GCA_035763625.1 Acidimicrobiia bacterium | reverse complement strand
GTTGGCGCCGTTGCGGACGATGTCGTGGTTGTCCATCTCGAAGACGCCCGGCTCCGGCTCGCGCACCTGCAGCGACGCGTCGTAGTGCGCGGCGCCGAGCTGGCCGACGGGGAAGATCCCGGTGCGCTCGGAGTCGAGCGGCCTGTTCATGAACGTGCAGACCGAGCGGGCGAAGGGGCGCGCCAGGTCGCCGGTGTGCAGCAACGTCTCCCCGATGAAGAGGAGGCGGCCCGACTTCACGGGGTAGGTGACCAGCTCGATCGCGCCGCTCGTGGGCGCGGGAGCGAGCAGCGTGACGCGCAGGTCGACGGTGGGGTTGATGATCGCGTGTGCCGGTGATCCCGCGACCATGTCGACCAGCGTCGCCAGCACGCCGAGTCGCACCCGCTCGGTGCCGGGCTTGAAGAACTCCGGCTGCACGTCGGCGCGCGCGAAGGCGAGGTCGCCTTCGGTCCAGAGCGTGATGCCGAGCCCGTTGACGAAGCCCGGCGCGATCACATCGGTCATGCGGCGGGAACCGTATCGTCCGTGTCGAGATGCTCGCCCTTCGAGACGTCGAGCAGTCCGGCGGCGGCGGCCAGCGCGACCGCGAGACCGGCGGCCCGCTCGTACACGGCCTGGAAGTAGTGGTGCGCGAGGCCGGCACCGGGGAACGGCAGGGGGCCGAGCGACTCGACCAGCGCGGTGGGATCGACGCCGGGCGTGATCACGCGGACCGGCTCGTCGTCGACCGGGTCGTCGACGTCCTCGCCCCAGAAGTCGCGCAGCTGTTGCGCGGTGGGCTTGCCGCTGCGGCCACGACGTCGACGCGACGGGCTCATTCCGATTCTTCTTCCGTGAGCACGGTGTCGGTGCGGATGCCGAGGGCGGCGCTGAGCTGGTGGCTGTCGAGGTCGGCCAGCGAGCTCGACTTCGGCAGCACGAGATCGGCGATCCGCCGCTTGCCCGCGACGACCTCTTCGACGCGCTCGTCGACGGTGCCCGGGCACACCAGCCGGTGGCTGATGACGGTCTTGGTCTGGCCGATGCGCCAGGCGCGGTCACGGGCCTGGTCCTCCACCGCCGGGTTCCACCAGCGGTCGTAGAGCACGACGTGGTTGGCGGCGGTGAGGTTGAGGCCGGTGCCGCCCGCCTTCAGCGAGAGCACGAGCGCGGCCGGGCCGTCGGCCTCCTGGAAGCGCTTCACCATCGCGTCGCGCACACCGCGCGACAGCCCGCCGTGGTAGCACTCGATGGGCTCGTCGAACTTGGCCGTGAGGTACCCGGCGAGCTTCACGCCCCATTCGGCGAAGTGCGTGAACACGAGCACGCGCTCGCCGGCCGCGAACACCGACTCGACGATCTCCTCGAGTCGCGCCAGCTTGCCGCTGCGGCCCTCGAGCGGACGGTCGTCGTCCTGGTACGCGGCGGGATGGTTGCAGATCTGCTTGAGCGCGGTGATGGCGGCGAGGATCTGGCCCTTGCGCGGCTCCGCGCCCTCGGGGAGGTCGTTGGCGAGCACCAGCTGGTCGAGCACCGCCTGGTAGAGCCCGATCTGCTCCACCGTCATCGCGCAGTGGTCGAGCTGGTCGATCTTGTCGGGCAGCTCGGCCTGGATCTCGGGCTCGGCCTTGGTGCGACGGAACACGAGGATGCCGTTCAGCGCGCGCAGCGCGTCCTCGGCTGCGGCGCGTCCGGCGGCACCGCCGGCGACGCCGCCGCCGTTCTCGTCGCCCGACAGGCTGGCGATGAACTGCGGTCGCGGCCCGACGAGACCGGGGTTGGTGAAGTCGAGGATCGCCCACAGGTCGCCGAGGCCGTTCTCGATCGGCGTGCCGGTGAGCGCGACGCGCGTGCGCGCCCCGATCCGGCGCAGCTGCTGCGACGTCTCGTTGGTGTGGTTCTTGATCGCCTGGGCCTCGTCGAGCACCAGGCACGCCCAGTCGACGTCGGAGATGGCATCGATGTCGCGCACCGCGGTGCCGTACGTCGTGATGACGACGTCGGCGCGCTCGACCTCGTGCGCGATCTCGTCGTGCGCGGCGCGCCCGGGTCCGTGGTGGACCAGCACGCGCAAGCCGGGCGTGAAGCGGGCCGCCTCCGCCGCCCAGTTGCCGACGACCGCGGGCGGTGCGACCACCAGCGCGGGGCCGCGGTCGGACGTCGCCAGCAGATGGGCGAGCATGGTGGGCGTCTTGCCCAGGCCCATGTCGAGGGCGAGGCAGCCGCCGATGCCACCGGCGTCGAGGAAGCCCAACCACGCGAGCGCCTCGGCCTGGTAGCTGCGCAGCTCGCCGTCGAAGCCCTTGGGCGTGGTGGCCGGTTCGCCCGAGACGTCGGACGCGGCGGCGAGGAGGTCGGCGGCCCAGCCACCGCCCTCGACGCTGATCCCGCCGGCGAGCGGCGTGCCCTCGAGCCCGAGCGCGAGGCGCAGCATGTCGGCGCCGGTGAGCTGGGTGGTGTCGGCCTTGGCCGCGAGCGCGTCGGCGGCGGCGCGCAGGTCGGCCCGGTCGAGCGCGACCCACTTGCCGCCCGAGCGGATGAGCGGACGCGCCTCCTTGGCCAGCTCGCGGATCTCTGCCGCGGTGAGCTCGACGTCGTCGAACACCGCCGACCACCGCACGTCGGCGAGCTGGTTGGCCCCGACCGCGGTCTCCTTCGACTCCGCGAACACGCGCAGCATCGGCGTGGCCTTGCGATTCGAGAGCTCGGGGACGCGCACGTCGAACCCGGCGTCGGCGAGGCGCGGTCCGGTGACCGTCATCAGCTCCCACGCCTCCTCCTGGCTGAGGATGGTGTGGCCGCGCCGATCGGTGCCGGCGCGCAGGAGTGCTGGGAGCATCCGCTCGAGCCGGGTGACGTCGTGGTCGAGGTCGGAGCGCTTGGAGCGGTCGTCGACGATGGCTCGCTCGACCGGCACGAGCACCTTGCCCCCACCTGATCTGCCGTGTCCGTTCCCCTTCGTGGACGAGCGGGGTTTGGCGACGAACACCTCGAGGTCCCACACGCCGGTGCGGTCGGGCGGGTCGAGGCGCACGATCAGCGGCGCGTGCTCGCGGGTGACCGACCGCGACCACTGCTCCGCACGCGACACGAGCTCACCCGCGACGCGCGTCGGCGCGTCGAAGGCGCTCCCGTCGAGACGCGCGAGGAAGGCTTCGGTGACGTCGTTACCGGTGCGAACGACCGGTGGCGCGGCCGGCACCTCGATGCGGCGCGCGCTGTCGCGACCGATGGCGTCGACCATGCCGGTGAGCGCGGAGCGGGTCACCGCGCGCGCGTCGACGCTCGGATCGAGGGCGGCGACGCTACCGGGCATGGAGTCGACCACGTCGGCGAGTCGGTCGGGATCGACGAGCGCGGGTGTCCACCGCACCGCGTACGACGCGTGGTCGCCCCGTGCCGAGCCACCCCGTCGCCGGCGCTGTCGCAACACCGGCACCATCGCGCCACGCGCGGCGAGCTCGACCGCCCACATCGCGACCTTGCCCAACCAGCGGACGCTCGGACCGACGTCGTCGCGCACGTCGCCGGAGCCCGCCGCCACCAGCCAGCCGAGCACCTCGCCCACCGGCGCGCTCACCGCGGCGGCCTTGTCGCCGCCGGGGACGCTCACGCCCTGGTGTGCGGTCCACGGCGCGCTCGGTGCCTCGGCGGCGGCGAGGAACTCGGCCACCTCCTCCGCGCTCGCGGCGGGACAGCCGGGACCGCCGGCCCACGCCACCACCCGGCCCGGCTCCCACGAGAGCTGGAGCCGAACGACGCCGGGCTCGATGGTCTCCGGCTCGCGGTGGGTCGGCGCCGACGCGTGACCCGACCCCGGTGCGTGGCCCGGCGCGTGGGC
>DASUAS010000336.1:0-4500 GCA_035763625.1 Acidimicrobiia bacterium | reverse complement strand
CTCGGCGATGTCGACCGCGAGCGCCTTCAGCGGCGACACGTAGACGACGCGCGCCACACCGTCGATCTCCTCGCCGCGCTCGTGGGCGCGGTAGAGGCGGTCGATGCACACGAGGAACGCGGCGAGCGTCTTGCCCGAGCCGGTGGGTGCGGCGACGAGCGTGTCGTGCCCGGCGGCGATCTCGGGCCAGGCCGCCTCCTGCGGCGCGGTGGGGCCATCCGGGAACCGGCGCCGGAACCACTCCGCCACCGCGGGGTGCATGCCGACGAGCGCGGGGTGCGCGGCGGGTCCGGTCGGCCCGGCGGGCAGGAGAGGCAGCGGCACCGCGGTCATGCTCCCATTCTCGCGGATGGGTGTGACACCCATCCCGGGCGATCCGACGACGTCGTAGGCTCGTGGCCGCATCGATCAGCGGGCACTCGACCAGGTGACAGGCGAAGGAGACGTCCCATGGCCAGGATCACGGTCCCCGAAGGTGACGGCGGCGAGCTCATCCAGGTCTGGTCGCTGTCGCCCGAGTTGGGCGCCGCGGTGGGCGCCCTGAGCGAGGCGGTCTATGGCGAGCGCCTGATCGCACCCCGGGTCCGTGAGGTCGCCCGCATGCGCATCGCGCAGATCAACGGCTGCAACGTCTGCCTGGCCTGGCGCTTCCCCGAGATGGCGGAACGGGGCGTCACCGAGCAGCTCTACGCACACGTCGACGACCCCGCCGCCGGCGACTACTCCGAGCAGGAGCGACTCGCCATCGAGTACGCCGAGAAGTTCGCCCTCGACCACCGCTCGATCGACGACGCCTTCTTCGCCCGCCTGCGCGCCGAGTTCAGCGACGCGGAGATCGTCGAGCTCACCGCGATGATCGGCGAGTGGCTCGCGTTCGGTCGGTTCAACGCGGTGCTCGACGTGGCCGAAGCGTGCGGCTGGGCACCTGCGCCGGCATCGGTCGGCGACTGACAGGGACTCAGGGGTTGATCTGGCGGGCCAGCCCCGGCGGGACCGGCGGGACCTGCGGGGGGCCGTTGCCGTTGCCGTTGCTCTGAGTCGGCAGGTTGGATCCGGGATCGGACGGCTGGTCCCCACCCGACGACCCCCGGTCCCCGCTGTCGACGCCCTGATTGCCGTCACCCGGGGTCGGGTTGCCCTGGCCGGAGTTGCTCCCCGCGCCGACGTTGGGGTTCGCGTCGTGCTCGCTCGGCGGCGTGCCGGCGTCGCCGGAGCTCGGTGGTTCGGCCCCGTTGCTGGTGCCGTCGGCACCGTTCGGTGTCGTCGCCACGACGCCACCGCGGGCGCCGGTCGGCGTGCTCGTCGACGACGGTGTGGTGCTCACGCCCACCGACGGCGCCGAGTCGCCCGGGCCGTTCTCGGTCGTCGGGTCGTCGTTCTGCCGGTTGATGCCGGGCACCGCGATGCCCACCACGCCGAGCGCCTCGTGGGCGACCTGCTGGATGGGCCCGGGGAGCGCGCCCTGGACCGCCGCGACCGCGGTGCCGGTGGAGACCGCCAGCGTCAACGTCACGAAGACCGACGTGGCGACCGAGCGGACCCGGCGACGTGGCGCGGTGGCCGCGTGGTGCGCCGCGACGAACTCGGCCGCCGCGGTCGCCGAACCGGCGAGCTCACCGTCGGTGGCCGGTCCGGCCGCACGCGCGACGAGCAGCCCGAGCGGGCGGAAGGCCTCGGGCAGCTCCTCGATCGGGGCGCCGTCGAGCATGCGCTCGGCGGTCGCCTCGTCGAGAGACGGGGTCGGGGGGCGGACCCGGTTGCGGAACATCCGTGAACAGAGCGCAGCACGCCGTCAAGGCGTTACGGCGCGCTCCTCCTCCGTGAGTCGGCGGGCGAGGGTGCGCAACCCACGATGGGCGAGCACGCGGACGGCACCGGGGCGTTTGCCCATGATCGCCGCGACGTGGACGACGTCGAGGCCGGCGATCGCGCGCAGCGTGACCGCTTCGCCCTGCGCCGGTGGGAGCGCGGCGATCAGCTCGAGCGCGGATTCGAGCGCCAGCGTGCTGACGGTCACGTCGCCCGGGTCGGGGTCGGCGGACGCGACCTCCGCGCCGCCCAGGATCACGGGGTCGACCGGGACCGAGGGGCGTCGGGCCTCGCTGCGGAAGTGGTCGATGGCCCGGCGGCGAGCGACGGTGAACAGCCAGGCGCGGAAGGCGGTCTCGTTGCCGTCGAAGCGGGTGATGGTGGCGGTGACCGACGCCCACGTCTCGGACGCGACGTCCTCTGCGGCGTCGCGCGCGGTCACCCGCAGGTAGCGGAGCAACGACGGCTGGTACTCGCGCCAGATCGCCGCGAACGCCGACGGATCGCCGTCGCGCGTCCTCGCCAGCAGCTCCGGGAATGACGTCCCCATCATCGTGCTCCCATGATCATCCAGCGCAACGGTCGGTGCAGCCGGTGATGCGGAACGTCTGCCCGTTCCCCAGCCCTGTACTCCGGCACACGATACGCCACTCGCTGCGGTCAGGCGACCACGAGATCCCCAATTGTGACGCGAAGCGTGACGCGACGAGGCCGCAGCCCGGGGGACTGCGGCCTCGTGGTGTTCAGGGAGCGAATCGGTGCTCGGGGATCAGAGGCCGCCGAACTCCTGGACCGCCCAGAGCCGACCGTCGGGGCCGCGGTAGTAGCCGATGCCGACGACGTTGAACGATTGGCTGGTGATGTTGGCCCAGTGCGCAGACGACGCCCGCCAGGCCGCCTCGACCTGGTCGGCGGACATGGTGCCCGGCCCGACGAGGATGTTCTCGCCGAGGGTGTAGTAGGGCGCGTACAGCGGCTGGTACAGCAGCCCGCCGAGGTTCTGGTGGTAGAGCGTGCCCGCCTGGGCCATGATGCCGGCCCAACCGCCCGCGTTGACGGCGAGCTTGGGGCTCCAGGTGAGCGGCGGGAGCCCGACGCTCGCCCGGTCGCGGTTCACCGCGTTGTACAGCGCGTTGGTGTACGGGTCACTCGGCGGTGTGGCCGAGGTGTCGGGCATGCACCCGGTCAGTCCGAGGGCAACCACCGCCAACACGGTGACCACCAGCACCTTCCGGCTCAAGAACCGCTTCACACGCATCGCCCTCGTCTCCCCATCCGTCACTGTGAGTGCTCGTGGCATCTCATCGGCACAACAGGGCGCCCTCCTTGAGTCCGATGCTGTGAATCTCGGGTCACGGTCGCGCGCAGAGTGATGGCGGGCGAGGTGCCCCGGACCGCCGGGCGGATGCGGCCAAGATGGGCCGGAGCAGGGGAGCGAATCACCGCATGTGGAAGGCGACGATCAGGGGCCTCTTCGCCCGAAAGGTGCGACTCGCCCTCACCGCGCTGGCGATCCTGCTCGGCGTCGCGTTCGTGAGCGCCACCTATGTGCTCACCGACTCGGTGAAGCAGTCCTTCGACTCGGTGTTCGCGCAGTCCCTCAGCGGCGTCGACCTCCAGGTGCAGGGCGCGTCGGCGCTGGGAAGTGGGTCCACGCCCGCCCGCATCCCCGACGAGGTCGTCGCCCAGGTCGCCGCGGTCCCGGGGGTGCGGACCGCGAACGGGTTCGTGCGCACGACGCTCGCCCAGTTCGTCGACTCCCACGGCGACACCATCGGAGGTGGTGTGTCACCGACGTTCGGGGTGTCGTGGGTCGACGACGGCCCGTTCCGCCTCGAGGCGGGACACGCTCCCGACGGGGCCCGGCAGGTGGCGATGGACGCCGGGACCGCGTCGAAGGAGGGCTACCGGGTCGGCGACCACGTGCGCATCCTCTTGAGCGGCGCGGCGAAGCGGTACGAGATCGTCGGCCTGTTCGGCCTCGGCACCACGTCCGACTTCGGCGCGGTGACGTTCGCCGCCTTCGACCTCGCCACCGCGCAGCGCGCGTTCGACGCCGGCTCCTCGATCGACGCGGTGTGGGTGCAGCGCGACTCCGGGGTGAGCGTCCGGGAGCTCCAGTCGCGCCTGGAGCGTGCGCTCGGTCCGGGGTACGACGTGCTCACCGTGTCGGAGGCGAAGCTGCAGTCGGGCAAGACGGTGCGCGACTTCCTCGGGTTCTTCACCGACGCGCTGCTGGGCTTCGCGGCCATCGGCGTGGTGGTCGGCGCGTTCATCATCTTCAACACGTTCACCATCCTCGTGACCCAACGCACCCGCGAGCTGGGTCTGCTCCGGGCGATGGGCGCGAGCGGCGGTCAGGTGGTGCGGTCGGTCGTGCTCGAGGCGCTGGCGGTGGGCGCGGCGGCGTCGGTGCTCGGGCTCGGGGTGGGGGTCCTGCTCGGTGCCGGACTGCTCGACCTCTTGAGCGAGCTCGGCCTCGACCTCCCCGCCACCTCGACCGTCGTGCTCGGCCGCACGGTGGTGGTGTCGCTCGTCGTCGGCGTGCTGGTGACGGTGGTGGCCGCGCTGATCCCCGCGGTGCGCGCGGCGCGGGTGCCGCCGGTGGCGGCCATCGCCGACGTGCCCGAACGCGCGGTGGGTGGGTTCGGTCGCCGGCTCGTCGTCGGCGCGGTGGTCGTGGTCACGGGC
>DASUAS010000335.1:0-12029 GCA_035763625.1 Acidimicrobiia bacterium | reverse complement strand
ACCTGGGACCGACGGGGCCGGGGCTTGTGGAAGGTGGCCGGCTTGGTGCACGGAATCGACCACGAGCCCTCGACCATGTGGCTGGCCATGAGGTCGTTCGCCGCGGCACCGACGTCACGGCCGCGCGCGACGGCCACGGCTGCCGAGCCGTTGTGCTGCGTCGTCGTGCCGTACATCAGTCGTGCTCCGTCGGAGTCGGTGTTCTGAGGTGGTGCGGATGAAGCCCTCACAGGCAACCAGGTGAGGTTACCGCACGTCAACCTATTTTCTCGTCCTCGCTGAGGCGCACGGCGCCGATCATCGCGATGGCGGAGGCCACGATCATGATCCACAGCCCCCAGCCGACGCCGGCGTCGACGGTGCGGTACCGGTTCATGTTCTGCATCACGTCGTAGCTGTGCAGCACGTCGCGCACCACGAATCCGGCGATCACGAACGAGAGGATGATCGTGAGCCACCGGAACGGCCGCATCTGCACCGACAGGAGCGCGCTGATGGCGAGCGCCAGGGCGCCGATGCAGTAGCCGACCCCGAGGCCGTCGTCGAACCCCGACCGGTGGAACCTCGCCAGGCCGATGGTGCCCGAGACCCACGGCAGGTAGGCCCCGGCGACGATCCCGACGGCGGCGAGCGCGACGATCATGGCGTGCCCGTAGTTGCCCGGGGCGGTGCCGACGATGCGTTCGCCACGAGGATCAGGCGGGAGCGGGTCGCGGGCCAGCGCCGAGTGGTATGACTCGGGCTGATCGGCGAACGAGCGGAAGAAGTCGGCCACGACGGCCCATGGCGTCCGCCGGCGGCGCCGAGGCGGCGCGACCGCGGGTTGGGGCGGGGCATCGGTCCCGAACGGCACCCGAGGGACCGCGTCGCGCGCGGTGAGCATGGGGGCCGGCTCGGGGACTGCGGTCGGCGTCGCGACGGCCAGCGACGCCGCCACCGGAGGCGCCGCGACCGCAGCGCCCGGCGCCTCGGACGCGGGAGCGGCCACGGGCACGGGATCAGGCGCGGGCGCAGGCCTGGGAATGGCCACCGGCGCAGGAGCAGGAGCCGGTGCCGGCGCAGGTGCGGGCGCGGGCGCGGCCGGCGCCGAGTTGGCGACGCGGTTCGTCCAGCCACCGTCCCAGTACCGCCACTCGTAGCGGCCGGAGGGATCGGGCAGCCAACCTGGTTCCGTCGAGGTTGTCACCTGGCTCATTGCGGGCTCCGTGCGTTCGGCCTGGTTCGCCAGTTGCGACTACCCCTCACCTTCGGCTCCGCGAGGCCAGAACTTGACCCCGTCACACCAAGGCTCGTCCAGGCCCCGCAATCAGCTCGAGGAGGCGCTCGTGGACGGGCCCGGATCCGGCCACGACGTCGCCCGACCGGAGCCAGTCCCGGTCGTCGCCCTGCCAGTCGGTCACCACTCCCCCGGCTTCTCGCACCAGGAGGGCCCCCGCCGCCACGTCCCACGTCCCGAGGGCCTGCTCGAAGTAGCCGTCGAGGACCCCGGCCGCGGTCCAGCTGAGGTCGAGGCTGGCGGCACCGGCGCGGCGGAGGTCCTCGAACGTGAGCAGCGCCCGTTCGAACACCGGGAAGTACTGCGGCAGGCGGTCGCGCTTGGCCCGGAACGGGAAGCCGGTGGCGCAGATCGACTCCTCCGGATCGCGTCGGCTCACCCGGATCGGTTCGTCGTTGCAGGTGGCGCCGCCGCCGAGGCGCGCCGCGTAGACGAGACCCAGCATCGGCGCCTCGATCACTCCCACGACGGGCTGCCCGTCGGCGACCAGTGCGACCGACACGCCGACCACGGGGAACCCGTGCACGAAGTTGGCGGTGCCGTCGAGCGGATCGACGAACCAGCCGACGTCGGCACGGTCACCGCCGGTCTCCTCGCCGAAGAACGCGAGGTCGGGCGCAGCATCGTGGAGCACGGCACGGATCGCGTGTTCGCTCGACGTGTCGGCGTCGCTCACCCAGTCGCCGGGACCCTTGCTGCGCACGTTGCGCGCGGCGCCGTAGGCGTCGAGCACGACCGCAGCACCGACGGCAGCACCCTTGCGTGCTGCCTCGAGCAACGCGTCGAGATCGAGGTCGAACGTCATCGTGCGATTGCTCCGTGCAGCTGGCTCAGCAGTTCCTTCGTCCCCGCCGCGAGCAGCTGCCGGCGGACGTCGGCGTCGACCGCGACGAGCTCGCGGTCGTTGCCGTCGACGACCAGCGCACCCGCTTCGCGGCACACGAGCAGCGCGCCGAGGTAGTCCCAGGGCGCGTGCTGGTCGGCGAAACC
The DNA here is from genome assembly GCA_035763625.1 of Acidimicrobiia bacterium. GTDB lineage: Bacteria > Actinomycetota > Acidimicrobiia > IMCC26256 > DASPTH01 > DASUAS01. Next base: position 9,763 of record DASUAS010000335.1, on the reverse strand, counting down.
GTCGACGTAGCCGTCGAGGTGGCCCGCCGCGACGTCGCAGAGCGCGAGCGCGGCTGACCCGAGCGCGCGGAACTGCCGCCACGCGGGCGCGGCGGGCGGCCACCCGGACAAGCCGACGACCGAGCGCGACACGTCGGTCGTCGGCGCCGGCGCGATGTCGACGTGATCGAGCTGGGCACCGACGCCGCGCACCGCGCTGTACCGCGCACCGGTCGCACCGTTCTGCACCAGCGCGCACCACGGGCCGTCGGCGTCGAGCGCGCACAACGAGATCGCCCAGTACGGGATGCTGCGCGCGCAGTTCGTGGATCCGTCGACCGGGTCGAGGACGACGGTGAGCTCGGCATCTTCGGGACCCGTCCAGCCCGACTCCTCGCTGAGCACCCGCGCCCCGGCCGCGTGCAGCACGGGGAGCACCGCAGCATCGGCGACGAGGTCGAGCCGGTACTGGCCGGGGCGGTCGGTACGAGCGCGGCGTTCGGTCGGGCCGAGCGTGGCCAGCGCGCCGCGTTGCGCGGCGGCCGCGACGTCGAACACCGCGAGCATGTCATCGGGTGTCACCAGGGCGCGGCTTCGACCGTGACCACCGCGTTGTAGTCGGGGACGCCCGACGTCGGATCCCGTCGACCGGCGCGCAGCAGCACATTGCCCTCAGGGAAGAACACCTGCACGTTGCCCGGCCGCAGGACGCTCTCGTGCAGACGCGCGCGCATCTCGCCGTGCTCCGACCGCACGATCACCGCGTCGCCGTCGCGCAGACCGAGCGCGGCGATGTCGGGCGAGGCCATGAACAGGGCGTCGCGCGACGCGCCCGTGAGCGGATCCTTGTCGCGGTGGACCATGGTGTTGAACTGCTTGCCCCGCCGCGTGCTCAGGACGAAGCGGCCCTCGGGCACGTCGGGCTCCGACGGCGCCACCGCGAAGAAGTGGGCCTTGCCGTCGGGGGTGGGGAACGTGCCACCCTCGCACAGGCGGGTGCCGCCCCACTGGATCGCGTCACCCGTGGTGCGCAGCCGCTCGACGCCCGCGTAGGCGGGGACGATACGCGCGATCTCGTCGCGGATCTCCCCGCCCGACGTGAACCGACATTGCTCGGCACGATCCGGCGCCACCCGGCGCGCCAGGTCGACGAAGATCTCCCACTCGCTGCGCACCTCGCCCGGCCGCGGTCCGGGGATCTCGGGGCTGAACGCGACGCGCCGTTCGGTGGTCGTCTCGGTGCCACCGTCGCGCTGCTCGTAGCGCGTGGCCGCGGGGAGCAGCACGACCACCTCGCCCGGCTCGGTGAACATCTGGCTCGAGAGCACGATGTCCTGGTGCACGCGCAGCGGCACCCGCGCCAGCGCGGCGTCGACCACATCGGGTGCCGGGAGCACCTCGAGGAAGTTGCCGCCCGACGAGTAGAGCACGTCGATCTCGCCGCGCCCGCCGGCCTCGACCATCTCCTCGGCGGTGATGCCGGGCCGCTCGCCGATCGGGAAGCCGTACTGCTCGGCGAGCGTCGCCGCGTTGGGTGCGTTCACCTCGAGCCCACCGGGCAGCGCAGTCGCGTACGCGCCCATCTCGGCACCGCCCTGCACGCCGGAGTGCCCTCGGATCGGCATCAGGCCCGTGCCCGGCCGACCGACGTTGGCGCGCGCGAGCCCGAGGTTGACGACGGCGGCCACGTTGTCGGCACCCCGTTCGTGCTGGGTGATGCCCATCGACCAGATGAGCACCGCCGAGTTGGCCGCGGCGTACATGCGGGCGAAGCGCTCCATGTCGGCGCGCGTCGCCCCCGACTGACGTTCGAGGTCGTCGAACGACTCGCGGTCGAGCTCGGCGACCACCTCGTCGAAGCCCTCGGTGTGGTGCTCCACGAACTCGCGGTCGACGGCACCATCGGCGAGCAGCACCTTCAGCACCCCGTTGACGAACGCGAGGTCGCCGCCGGTGTTGACCGCGAAGAACTCATCGGTCATGTGCGTGCCGAACATCGCGCTCTCGACGTTGCTGGGCACCCAGTAGCGCTCGAGCCCGGGCTCCCGCAGCGGATTGACCACCGCGACCTTCGCGCCCCGCTTGCGCGCCAGGAAGAGGTACTTCATGAACACCGGCTGCGCGTTGGCGACGTTTGCTCCGAACAGGACGATCAGATCGCTGTTGATCACGTCGGTGTAGGAACAGGTGGTCGCGCCGACGCCGATCGCCCGCTTCAGCGTGGTCGTCGACGGCGCGTGGCAGACGCGCGCGGCGTTGTCGATGTTGTTGCTGCCGAGGAAGCGGGTGAACTTCTGGGCGACGTAGTAGGTCTCGTTGGTGATCCCCCGCGCGGTGAGGTACACCGCGAGGCGGTCGGGCGTGGTGGCGCGGATGCGGTCGGCGACGAGATCGAGCGCCTCGTCCCAGGAGACCTGCGTGAAGCCGGGCTCTCCGTGCCGACGGACCATCGGGTGCGCGAGGCGGCCGAGGTCGCGCAGCTCGCGGTTGCGGAGCCGCTGCAGCGGGGCGACGTCGGCCAGGAGCGCGTGGTCGAGCGCGCCCATGGTGTTCGTGCGGAGCAGGTTGAGGCGGGTGGTGCACAGGTGCACTCCGGAGATCGTCCAGTCGTGGAAGCCGGCCACGCCGAGGGCGCATCCGTCGCACACGCCGCGGCGCAGGATCCGCCACGCGTATGGCAACTGGTCGCGGTTCTCCCACAGCGTGCCGAGCACCTCCTTGTAGTGGTTGGGCTTCGTCTCACCGATGCCGTTCGGCCTGAACCCCACCCACAGGTCGCGCTTGGTGCGCTTGGGCGACGTGATCTTCGCGGAGGTCTTCCAGGCCAACGGGGTGCTCCGCTCAGTGGTCGAGATCGACGCGTTCGGGATGGGTGTACACGTTCGCGCTGTCGCCGCGCACGAAGCCCACGAGCGTCTGGCCGAATCGGCGCGCCGCGTCGACGGCGAGGCTCGAGGGCGCCGACACGGCGCACACGACGCCGATGCCGGCCATGGCCGCCTTCTGCACGATCTCGAAGCTCACTCGCCCCGAGACGATGAGCACGTCGTCGGACAGAGGGAGCGTGCGGTCGAGCGCGGCGTGCCCGACCAGCTTGTCGAGCGCGTTGTGACGGCCGACGTCCTCGCGCACAGCGAGCAGCTCACCAGTGTTGGTGAACCGTGCCGCCGCGTGCAGACCTCCGGTGGCGTCGAACACCGCCTGCGCCGCACGCAGGTGCTGCGGCAACGCGGCGATCACCGAGCGGGACACGACCGGTCCCGGACCCAGCGGTTCGCAGTCCTGCTCGACGTCGTCGAGCGTGGTCTTGCCGCAGAGCCCGCAGCTCGCGGTGGCCACGAAGCTGCGCTGGTGCCCGCCGAGGTCGACCGGGTGGCGCAGGCGGACGGTCACGATGTTGTACTCCTGCTCCCCCTGTCCGGCGAGGCAGTAGGCGACGGTGTCGAGGTCGTCCGCCGACCGCAGCAGGCCTTCGGTGACGCAGAATCCGACCGCGAGCTCGAAGTCGTTCCCCGGGGTGCGCATCGTGATCGCGAGCGCTTCGGGTTCCTGCCCGGGACCGTGCAGGCGGATCTCCATCGGCTCCTCGGTGACGACCTTGTCGGGTCGTTCCCGCACCGTCTCGCCGTCGACCGCGCACACCCGCACCGAGGTGACCGGGCGGCGTGCGGGTCCGGAGCTCACCGCTTCACGCTAATCGTGGGAGCTCGATCCCGAACCGTTCGGCGTCGGCCGGGGTGTCGACGTCGAGGAAGGTGTCGTCGGCGGTGACCACGCGCCATTCGTCCGCCTCGACCACGTCGTGGTCGACCACGTCGAAGAGCTCGTGGAGCGCGCGGATCCCGCCGGCGATCAGGCTGCCGGCCGCCACGAGCGCGTCGGGTCCGTAGCGGGCGCACACCGGCTGCAGCCGGCCCTCGACCCGGAGGACCACCGTGGGTGCGCCGGGACGATCCCGGAGCCAGCGCAGGAACGGCTCGTCGACCATCGGAAGGTCCACCGCGAGGAGCAGCGCCGCATGGTGGTGGCCACGTTCGCGCAGCCAGTCGCCGGCGGCGGCCAGCGCCGACAGCGGCCCGCGGCCCGGCGGTGCTTCACGGACCGTGGGGAGCCCGCTGACACCGGTGCCGGCTTCGACCACGGGGGCGCACACGCCGGTGAGGCGGCGAGCGGCCCGCTGGGCGAGGGTCTCGCCGTCGAGCACGAGGGTGGCCTTGTCGACGCCGAGGCGGCGACTGCGTCCGCCCGTCAGCAGGATGCCGGCGGTGGCCGTCATGGGCAGACCGTAGAGTCGAAATCGTGATCGCGGCCAAACCGAGGGGCGCGGTCGTCAGCCGTCGGTGCGGGGTGCGTCCCCGGCCGACGGCTCGAGCCGGTAGGCGACCACCTGCCAGCGCCCGTTGCGTCGAGCCATCTCCACGCGGTTGTGCACCTCGGACCCGTCGTGGAGCTCCACCGCGGTGATGGCGACGGCAGCGTCGCGGCTGTTCGCCACCTCGTCGATGCCGACCCGGTCGGCCAGCTTCCCGAGCTGGTGCTGCTGGGCGTAGGCCGACCGTTTGGCCGCGATGAAGTCGCGCCGGTCGAGCCCGTCGCGCAGCTCGAGCCCCGACAGCGTGAACAGCGACTCGAAATCCAGGTGGTCCCACGCCAGCTCGTAGGCGACCGCGACCTCGCCGGGACCCGGGCCCCGGTCCTTGGCGATCATCACGACGACCGAGAGCGTCAACACGAACACGAGGATGCCGACGGCGAGGACGATCACGTGACGCAGCCCTCGATCTCGGTCGCGAGGTCGAAGTCCATGTCGGTCAGTCCGCCGGCGTCGTGCGTGGACAGCGCCACCCGCACCTTTCGGTAGCGGATGTCGAGATCGGGGTGGTGGTTCGCGGCCTCTGCGCGTTCGGCGACGCGGGTGACGAAGCCGATGGCGTCGGGGAACGTGGGGAGCTCGAAGGTCTTCACGATGGTGTCGCCCTCGCGTTCCCAGCCGGCGAGGGCCGAGACTCGGGTGGCGACCACGTCGTCGTCGAGACGCTCAGGACGGGCCATGACCCCAATTCAAGACCCTGACGACTCCGACCTGCGAGTCGAGGCGAGATGGCTCCGGGGGAGAGGCTCGAACTCTCAACATTTCGGTTAACAGCCGAACGCTCTGCCGATTGAGCTACCCCGGAATGGCGTCTGAGATTAGCAGCGCCCGTACGAGACCCATGATCGTCCGGTGGGTCGTGGCGCAGGTGTAGCAGACGTACACGCAGCCGAACTCGTGCTCGTTCGTTCGGATGCTCGGATCGGCGACCGCCCGGTAGGCCTTCCCGAATTGGGCTCTCGGGATGCTCGTCACCTGCGACCAGTGCGCCTCGGCGGCATCCAGATCGAGGCCTTGGTGAAGGTAGACGCGGATTCGCAGACGACGTTCGTCGATCGCGAAGTGGCGACGCAGCCAGGCGCAGAAGAACCGGACCATCGCGGGGTCGGTGTTGGCACACTTGACGCTCCCGTCGGTCTTCGCGCCCTCCCCCTGCAGGGTCAGGTTGCGGGCGCGCATCTCACGCGCCCGTTCTTGCTCTTCGACCTTGCCCCAATAGCCGATGATGGCGACGGTACGCCGGGGGTGTGACGCCGAAGCGCGCTACGTTCCGCGCATGGGTCGCGACGGAACCGTAGGAGTCGGCGTCATCGGGCGGGGGTTCGGGCAGACGGTGGTGGCGCCGGTGTTCGACGAGACCGCGGGGTGCACGCTCGTCGACGTGATCTCGCCCCGCGACGGGGACGCGGTGCGAGCGTTGTGCGCGCATCCCGACGTCGACCTCGTCGCGGTGCACGCGCCGCCCTTCCTGCACCCGCAGTGCGTCACCTGGGCCCTCGACGCCGGCAAAGCCGTGCTCTGCGACAAGCCGTTCGGCACGTCGACCGCCGACGCCGAGGCCATGGCCAACGCCGCCGACGACGCCGGCGCGGTCGCCCTCCTCAACTTCGAGTTCCGCCACCACCCCGGACGCATCGCGCTGCGCTCCCTGATCCAGGACGGCGCCATCGGCGCCGTCGAACACGTGCACTGGACCGTGTTCGGCGCCGGCTTCCGCGTCCCGCTGCGGCCCTACGGCTGGCTGTTCGACGCCGAACGCGGGGGCGGCTGGATCGGTGCGTGGGGTTCACACGTCATCGACTTCCTGCGCTGGACGTTCGGGGATCTCGTGGACGCGAGCGCGCGGCTGCGCACCGACATCACCGAGCGACCCGACGCCGACGGCACCCTGCGCCAGTGCACCGCGGAGGACGGGTTCACCGCGCTGCTCTCGACCGCCAGAGGGACGTCGATCACGATCGACACCAGCTTCGTGGCGGTGAAGAGCTCACCGCCGCGCGTCGTGGTGCTCGGCTCCGAGGGCACGCTGGAGTCGATCGCCGACGGCCGCATCACGCGCCGCGACGCACAGGGCACGCAGGAGGTCTTCACCTTCGACCCGCCCCGCGAGGACCCCCACCTCGTGCCGATGCGGGCGTGGGCCGAGGTCGTGCGCGACTCCGTGCGCGACGGCGAGGTCCCCGACGGCGAGCCGACGTTCGTCGACGGCGTCGCGTGCGCGCAAGTGATGGACGCGCTGCGCGGCGTCAGAGCTTGAAGATCGAGAGGTAGGTCGCGCCTTCGGGCGCGTCGAACTGCTCGTGCACGGATCCGACGCAGGCGACGTATGCGCCGCCCTTGGTGAGCGTCTCGCCCTGCGTCTGCAGCGAGCCTTCGACCACGAAGAGGAACTCGGTGTGCGCGTGCTCGTGCGGGTCGCCCACATAACCCGGCTCGGCTTCGATCAGCGCGACGTAGTAGCCGTCGCCGTCGGCGAGGACCTTGGCCCTCGCGTCGCCGCCGGAACCCCACGGAGACCATTCGACGTCGTCGAAGCGCCCGATGCTCCAACCGTCGGTCGAGAAGCTCATCGGAGCTGCTGCTCCAACCACTGCGTGACCGTCTGGCCCCAACGGCGCGCGATGACCGAGCCGGCGAAGAACTGCACGCCGTGCGGTGCTCCCGGCAACACGTGCAGCTCGGTGGGCACCCCCGCCTGGTTGAGGCGCAGCGCGTACTCGATGTCCTCGTCGCGGAAGCCGTCGGCACCGCCGACGATCACGAGCGCGGGCGGGAGCCCGGTGAGATCGGTCGCACGCGCGGGCGCCGCGTACGCGGGGACGTCGCCGCCGTAGAGGTCGCCGAGATAGCTCTGCCATCCGAACGTGTTCGACTCCCGACTCCAGATCGGCAGGCCCTCGCGCCGGCTCGACGACGTCGTCTGGCGGTCGTCGAGCATTGGGCACTCGAGGAGCTGGAACGCGACCCGCACCTCGCCGCGGTCACGGGCCAGCAGCACCAGCGCGGCTGCCAGCCCGCCCCCTGCGCTCACGCCGGCGACGCCGATGCGATCCGGATCGACGCCGAGCTCCGCCGCGTGGTCACGGGTCCACCTGAGTCCGGCGTAGCAGTCGTCGAGTGGACCGGGGTACGGGGTCTCCGGTGCGAGCCGGTACTCGACCGACACCCCGACGCACGGGAACTGCGGGCAGTAGCGGTCGAACTTGGCGTCGTCCATGTCGTACGAACCGAGCACGTACCCACCGCCGTGGATCGAGTAGATGCACGGGAGCGGCCCGTCGACGCCGTTCGGGCGGTGGACCCGGACGACGACACGAGGGTCGTCGCTCACGAGGTGCTCGGTGCGCTCCACCGCGTCCGACAGCTCGACGCCGGCGAACATCTCGCCTCGCGTCGCGCGCATGGCCGCCAACGCGTCGACGGAGAGGGCGGTCGCCATCGGGAACGCGGCGAGCGCGGGTGCGATCTCTTCGTCGACGATGACTGCGTCCATGGGCGCGGAACGTATCACCGGCTCAAGGCGTTGCTCACGGTGACGATGAAAATGCAACGTGTCGACGTCCGCGATGGTCATACTGGCTTCGCGGACGGAACGACTTCCGAGGAGCGAGAGATGACCAAGCTGATGACTGGTCTGCATCGGTGGGGTCGGGCTCTGGTTCGTCACCTGCCCGACAACCCCTATCCGAGCGACCACCCGTGGCGTGACCACCACGACCCCGCCCGCCCGCGCGGGTAGCGGTCAGGGGCGGCGCAGCGACGCTACGACCGCGAGCACGTGCTCGCGGTCGACGTCCGTCCCGATCACCGTCCTGGTGACGCCGCGGTCCCGCAACTCGGGCTCGGTCGCCGACACCGCCGCTCCAGCACAGGTCGACGGGCGTCTGATCGCCACGGCTCCCTCGTAGTACACCTCTCGGAGCAGAACCATCGCGCGGCCACCCGTTACCACGCGACCTACCCGGTAACGCGGGCGAAGGGGTCAGTGCTCGTCTGGATCGGTGACCCGACCGGTGAAGAGCACGGCGTGGGTGGCGTCGTCCTCGATGACCACGAAGAAGGGCCGGTCGACCTTCACCTCGCGGGCCGGGTCGGTGGCAGACGAGAGACTGCCGACGGCGGCGGTCGCCGCGGTGGCCTCGGTGCCGTCCTCGTCGACCGCGACGGTCGCCTGGTGGACGACGGTCTTGACGAACAGGTCACGCGCGGGACTCATCCCGGTCAGATCGGCGCCGCCGGATGCCGTCGGGGGCGAGAACACGTCGTGCACGCCGAGAGACTGCAACGCGTCGTCGAGTCGCGCCGACGTGGAGAACGAGAACTTCGGCATGGTGAGCTGGATCCGCTGCGAGGTCTCCCCCGCCCGGATCTGGTCGAGGAGCCCGGCACCCAGCTCGCGCTCCACCGCATCGAAGTGGCCGGCGGCCGGGACGATCAGGCGCATCGAGGCACCGCCCACGTAGGGGATGCTGACCGCGTCGTAGTCGTCGGTGGAGAACGCGCTCACGTGCGTGGCCGCGCTCATCATGGTCGGGCTCGTGGTCGACCCGTCGAGGAGGTGGAAGTGCGTCGACGGGGCGGGATCGAACGGGATCTGCCAGCTGCCCTTGAAGTACACGGTGTCGACCAGGACGAAGCGAGTGAGCGCGTCGACGTCATCCGGTGACAGCAGCTGGCGGATCCGGCCGTGCGTGTGCGCGGCCACGTACGCGTTGATCGCGTCGGCCGCGGCTCGGGGCGTCGCGGCGTAGTCGAGGAGGTGCACGGGCGCGCCGTAGTCCTCGGCCAGCGTCTCGAGGAAGGTCTTGACGAAGTCGCGACCGGTCTGCGCCCAGAGCGAGTTGTCGATCTCGAGCTGCATCGGCTGGAGGGAGGCCCCGGTGGGCGCGGGACGCGGTGCGAGCAGTTGCTGGTCGAGCGCGTTGAACGCCGCGTGGAGGCGAGCGGGATCGAGGTCGAAGTGCGCCGCCTTCGCGATCTGGGCTGCGGTCGTGGACCGGGCACCGGCGTAGGTCATGGCCAGGACGGTCGAGATGCTCACGGGCGAGATGAAGAGGTTGCCGCTGTCGCGCGCTGCGAGCTGGCGGTAGAGATCGAACGCGAACGCCGTGTTGTCGTGCACGAGGGTCGCCACGTCGGGGCTCGTCGCCGCGGCGCGGGGGACGTCGAGGGTCGCGAGCTTCGCGCCGGGGGCGACCTCGAGCAGCTCGTCTCGAGGAACGTGCGCGGCGGTCGGTCGCTGGTCGTCGCCACCGCCCGAGGCCACCACCGCTCCCGCCGTCGCGAGCGCGAGCGTCAGCCCGACGACGAGCACCGCGCTTCCGACGCGCCGGTGACGGCGCCTCCGTGCACGGTTCTCGACGACGCGTCCGAGCTCGTGGTCGAGGTCGAGCTCGACCGCGTCGGGTTCGT
>DASUAS010000334.1:0-43735 GCA_035763625.1 Acidimicrobiia bacterium | reverse complement strand
ACGAGTTCCCCGACCCGTTCACCTTCGACGTGAGGCGCGACCCCAACCACCACCTCGCGTTCGGCTTCGGCCCGCACTACTGCCTGGGCCAGGCCCTGGCCCGGCTCGAGCTGCAGGTGATGTTCGACGTGCTGTTCCGGCGGCTGCCCGACCTCGAACCGGCCAACACCGAGCCGCTGCCCTACCGGGCCAGCAACTTCATCGTCGGCCCCGAGGCGATGCCGGTGACCTTCACCCCGACCGCGCGACTCGCCGACTGACGCGATCGGCACGTCGGCGTTCCAGAGCGCACGGCTTCACCTACTTCACCTTCTTCACCTTCACCTTCACCGAGCGAATCGAAGGTGGGAAGGTGGACCGTGCACCCGCTGTCGGCAAGGGCGCCAGGAGGTCGTGCTCGCATTCGACTCGGGTCAGGCACCCCTGCGGCACACGAGAGGGCCCGCTGAGAGCTGCTTCCTTCCGGACCTGACTCGGTTCACAGGATCCCGTTGCGCAGGACCCGGCCCTCAACGCCTCGTGCGAGTCGTACCTCTAGGCGGCCCGAGCCTCGAACGGGAATTCAGCCCCCCTACGTGGGTTTGGGGTACAGGGCACCACGAGCTCCCCGCTTAGCACGGTCCACCCGGGAGGCTACACGGCGACGAGTACCATCGTGCCCCCTGGAGGGGTGCGAGAGCGGCCGAATCGGCACGCTTGGAAAGCGTGTGTGGGGCAACTCACCGTGGGTTCGAATCCCACTCCCTCCGCCACGCACGTCGAGCACGCCGGTGCGGGTGAGGACGACCACCGGGCGCGTTCCGATCGGCTTGCGCCTGCGCCGCTCGAACGGCGGCTGCGACGCCGTCGCGAGCCGCGGCCGAGATGTTCACACCGAGGCGACGCCCTTGATCAACCGTATGGGTGACAACGGTGGGCCATCGGCGTACGATGTTCAACCATCTGGTTGAACAAGGAGGTCGTCCGTGGCGGACGACGAGCTCTCGCGCATCTTCGCCGCCCTCGCCGACCCGACGCGGCGCGACATGGTCGCTCGCCTCGCGGTCGGCGACGCCACGGTCGGAGAGCTGGCCGATCCCTACGACGTCTCCATCCAGGCGGTGTCCAAGCACGTCAAGGTGCTCACCGACGCCGGCCTGGTGAGCCAGACGAAGGACGCGCAGCGGCGACCCTGCCACCTCGAGGCGGAGGTCTTCGACCTGATGACGAAGTGGATCGACCGGTACCGCCAGCAGGCCCAGGAGCGCTACGAGCGTCTCGACGACGTCCTGGCCGACATGCGCGGCGACGATCTGACCAGCAACCACCGAGAGCAAGGAGCAGCCTCATGACCACGACCAGCAACCGCTACCAGGTGTCGATCGAAGCGGACCCGGCCCTCCCGATCGTTCGCATCACCCGCGACTTCGACGCCACGCCGGCCGAGCTGATGCGCGCGCACACGGATCCCGAGCTGTTCGCACGCTGGGTGGGACCGAACGGGATGGAGACCGAGATCGTCGACTGGGACGCCACCACCGGCGGGCGTTGGCGCTACGTCGCGCGGCGCGACGGCGAGGAGTACGGCTTCCACGGTTGCTTCCACGAGGTTGCTGAGGACCGCATCGTGCAGACGTTCACGTTCGACGGTCAGCCCGACGGTGTCGCGCTCGAGACGATGTGGTTCGAGAACCTCGGCGACGGCCGTACCCGACTGCACGCGCAGTCGCTCGTCGACAGCTTCGAGGGCCGCGACCAGTGGCTGGCCAGCGGCATGGAGACGGGTGCCGACGAGGGCTACGCCAAGCTCGACGCCCTCGTCGCGGAGCTCCGGTGAGCGACCCAGCCGACGCGCACCGTCGCGTCGCCGGCGCGTTCACGGCGACGGTCGAGGGCGTCGCGCCCGATGCCTGGGACCGGCCCGCGCCGGTGGAGGGTTGGGTCGCGCGCGACGTCGTGCGCCACCTCGTCGAGTGGTACCCGGCGTTCCTCGACGGATCGGCCGGGATCACCTTGCCCCCGGGACCGTCGGTCGACGACGACCCCGTCGGCGCCTGGCGCACCCAGACCGACGCGGTGCAGGCACTGCTCGACGACCCGGACACCGCCGAGCGCGAGCACGATCTCCCGCACATCGGCCGAATGACGCTCGGGCACGCGACGGACATGATCTACACCAGCGACGTGTTCCTGCATCGCTGGGATCTCGCGCGAGCAACCGGGCAGGACGAGACGCTCGACGCCGACACGTGCGCCACGATGCTCGAAGGCATGTTGCCGATGGACGCCGCGCTGCGCGAGAGCGGCCAGTACGGGCCACGCGTCCACGTCCCCGATGACGCAGACATCCAGACCAGGCTGCTCGCGTTCATCGGCCGCACCCCATAGACGCCATGGACTCAGCGGTGCCGCGTCCAGCGGTGGAGGCTCGACCACACCGAGCTGTGCGAGGTCGAGTTGGTGCGTGCCCGACGAAGACGCCGGTGCGCGGGGTCGATCAGTAGGGCGTGGGGATGTACCGCAGGGGCACGCCGGATGTGGGCTCCACGGCGTGGATCTTCCGGCGCGGCAGCTCCACGGGCTTCCGCGGCGGAGCGACGAAGGGCACCTGCTCGAGCAGGTGGGTGATCACGTTGAGGCGGGCGCGCTTCTTGTCGTCGCTGCGGGCGACGTACCACGGCGCCCACGCGGTGTCGCTCCCCGCGAACATCGCGTCGCGCGCGCGTGAGTAGTCGTCCCACCGCTCGTAGGACTGCAGGTCCATGTCCGACAGCTTCCAGATCTTCCTGGGGTCGTCGATCCGGCTCTCCAACCTCCGGGTCTGCTCGTCGGGGCTCACCTCGAGCCAGTACTTCAGCAGCACGATCCCCGAGTCGACCATCGCCTTCTCGACCGCGGGGACCTGCTCGAGGAACTTCTGGGTCTGCTCCGGCGTGCAGAAGCCCATGACCCGTTCGACGCCGGCGCGGTTGTACCAGCTGCGGTCGAAGATCACGACCTCTCCCGCGGCCGGCAGGTGCGGGATGTAGCGCTGGATGTACATCTGCGACCGCTCACGGTCGGTGGGCGCCGGCAGCGCGACGACCCGGAACACGCGCGGGCTCACGCGCTCTGTGATCGCCTTGATCGTGCCTCCCTTGCCCGCGGTGTCGCGGCCCTCGAACACGATGCACACCTTCGCACCCGATGCCTTGACCCACTCCTGCATCGCGACGAGCTCACCGTGGAGGCGGCGCAGCTCGCGCTCGTACTCCTTGTTCTTCATCTTCCCCGGCGGCCCGTCGACGTCTTCCTGCTCTCCGTGCTCGTGCTCGTGCTCGTGCTTGTGCTTCGCCATGCCGCTCGACTCCTTCGTCACGAGTCCGCGTCGACCAGTCCGCGTCCTGGCGCCACCGCACGGTCGACGGCGAAGGTCTGCACCTGGGGATCGCGCCGACGCCGGAGCCACTTGCTCCCCTCGATGACCACGGGCAGGACGAGCGCCAGGCCGATCACCTCGAGCCACCGCGGCCCGGTGAGCGGGACCGTGAGCATCCCGTGCTGCAGGCTCGGGAGCTGCGTGGCCAGGAAGATCATCGCGACCGGCACGAGCGACACGCCGAGCGCCTGCAGGATCGGCGGCGTGAGCCCACTCTCCGGGTCGCGGCGGTTGGTGAGCGCGTTCCACACCGTGCCGAGGCCCATCACCACGAACGTCATCGTCAGCGACGCGCTCGGGTGGCTGGTGCTGGGGTCGTCCGGTCCCGCGACCAGCGGAACGAACGACGCCGCGGCCAGGACCGCGCCGTAGAAGACCCAGTACGTGACCGCGGTGCGGTTGCTGATCGGCAGCTTCGGATCACGCGGTGGTCGATGCATCACGTCCGGGGTGCCGGGATCGAGCGCGATCACGAGCACACCGGCGGCGGTGACGAACACGAGCAGGTACAGCACCATGAGCGGCGTGAGCGCGACGCCGTCGTTGACGTCGAAGACGGTCGCCGCGACGAAGAGGATCACGAGTCCCAACAGCTGGGTCATCTGGTAGCGGACGTACGAGACGATCTTGTCGTAGACCCGCCGTCCGATCTCGACCGCGTGCACGAGCGTGCCGAAGTTGTCGTCGGTCAGGATCATGCGGCCCGCCTGCTTCGTGACCTCGCTCCCCGAACCCATCGCCACGCCGATGTCGGCCTGCTTGAGCGCGGCGGCATCGTTCACCGCGTCCCCCGTCATGGCGACGATGGCACCCTGCTCCTGCATCACCCGGGCCAGCCGGAGCTTGTCCTCGGGAGAGACGCGGCCGAACACGTGGAGGCCGGGGAGCCGGCGGGCGAGCTCGTCGTCGGAGAGCGTCTGCAGCTCGCTCCCGCTGATCGCGCCGGGACCGAGGCCGAGCTCCTCGCCGATCGCCTGCGCCGTCACGGCGTGATCACCGGTGATCATGCGCACGTCGATGCCGGCGTCGAGCGCGGTGCGCACCGCGCCCTTGGCCTCGGCTCGCAACGGGTCGATGATGCCGACCATCCCCACGAAGTCGAGCTCGCCGGTCAGCGACATCGGCTCCGAGCCCATCGTGTCGAGCTCGTCGTCGTCGACGAACCGTGCCGCGAACGCCAGCACTCGCAGCCCCTGCTCGCCCATGCGTTCGTTCGCGGCGTCGATGGCGGCGCGCGCGTCCGCGATCGGCACATGGCTCTCGGCCAACGGACCGCCCGACCGGGCGCACCGGGCGAGCACGACGTCGGGGCCGCCCTTGACCAGCTCGATGACCCGTTCCTTCCCGCCGAGGTGCGCGCGGTGGAACGTGGCCATGAACTTGTACTCGGAGTCGAAGGGCACCTCCGCGAGCCGCGGGTACGCGCGTCGGGTCTCCTCGGCATCAACGCCGAACTTCGCGGAGAGGACGACCAGCGCCGCCTCGGTCGGATCGCCGACCACCGTGCCGTCGTCGGCAACGGTGGCGTCGCTGTCGAGCACCATGCCGAGGGCCAGGTTGGTGAAGTCGGGGACCGCCACGCCCGCCGCCGATCGAATCACGCCCGTCTTGCGGTAACCCTCGCCCTCGACGGTGAACCAGCTGTCGTTGGCGAAGATGACCGACACCATCATCTGGTTCATGGTGAGGGTGCCGGTCTTGTCGGTGTTGATCGCGCTCGTGGCGCCGAGCGTCTCCACGTCGGTGAGGTTCTTGACGATGGCCTTGGCATCGGCGAGCTGCCGGGCTCCGAGCGAGAGCAGTCCGGAGACGAACGCGGGCAGACCGGTGGGGATCGCCGAGATCGCCATCGCGGTGCCGAGCAGGAAGAGCTGCTGCGCGTCGACGCCGCGCGCGAGGCCGACCACGAAGATGAAGGCCACCGCCGTCCACGCGATGATGCCGAGCACCTTGGTGAGGTCGTCGAGCTCCTTCTGGAGCGGAGAGCGCGTGCGGGTGACCGACGTCAGCATGCTCGCGATCTGCCCCATCTGCGTCTGCATGCCGGTCGCGGTCACGACCATCGACGCGGTGCCCCGGGTGACCGAGGTGTTCTGGAAGGCCATGTTCGTGCGATCCCCGAGCGCGACGTCGGCGCTCGGGAGCGCATCGGCGTCCTTCGCCACCGGCGCGCTCTCTCCGGTGAGCGCGGCTTCCTGCGTCTCGAGGGTCGCGGCGCGCACGATCCGCCCGTCGGCGGGCACGATGTCGCCCGCTTCCACCTGCACCATGTCGCCCGGCACCACGTCGACGGCCGGGATCTGGAGCAGTGTCCCGCCGCGCACGACCTTCGCCTGCGGCACTTGCAGGTTCGACAGCGCGGTGACGCTCTCGCGTGCCTTCAACTCCTGACGGGAGCCGAGCACGACGTTGAGCAGGATGAGCAATGCCACGATGATCCCGGTCGACACCTCGCCGATCGCGAAGCTCACGATCGACACCGCAACGAGCATGATGTTCATCGGGTTGCGAAACTGCCCGGCGGCGACGGCCCACACCGAGGGCGGCTGCTCGCTCGTGATCTGATTGGGCCCGTACTGCCCCAACCGGATCGCCGCTTCGGCGGGGGTCAGGCCCTGCGTGGTGTCGGTCGCGGCGGTCGTGGCGACGTCCTCGGCGCCCCGTGCGTACGGCGGAAGATCAGCTGGCGAACCCGCGCCGGCCACCGGGGCGACGGTCGGTTCGGTGTCCGGTTCGGGCTCCACGCCGCAGATGCTCCCATCTTCGAGGCGCGAACGCCATGGAACGCACGGCTACCGCGACGCGCGATCCGGCGCCGTCAACCACGAACGCGTCGAGCGCGATGGCGGCTTGCACACCGCTCACGGTCGTGTCGAGGTCGTGGACGACCGCGGAGATCGACACGTTCATCAGCGACGTGTCGACCACCAGGACGAACATCGCCATCGCGAGGAGGATGGCGAGCCGTCGATCGCCGGTTCCCTCCGCCGGCCCCGCGGCGTTCGGTGCGCTCGTCATCGGCGGACAGCGAACGACGCGGCGGCGTCAACCGCAACCATCGTGTTGATCCGGCATACTTCGCGCCGATGCCGATGCCGATCGAGCGGTGGGTCCCGGGGATCACGGTCGCCCGGACGTACCGACGGGAGTGGATGCGCAGCGACATCGTGGCCGGGCTCGTGCTCGCCGCCATCCTCGTCCCGCAGGGCATGGCGTACGCGGAGCTCGCGGGACTGCCCGCGGTCACCGGCCTCTACACGACCATCGCGTGCCTCGTGGGGTACGCGATCTTCGGACCTTCCCGGGTGCTGGTGCTCGGGCCCGATTCGTCGGTGTCGCCGCTCATCTTCGCCGCGATCACTCCGCTCCTCGTCGTCTCCGACCCGCACGAGGCCGTCGTCCTCGCCGGGATGCTCGCACTGCTGGTCGGCATCATCGAGGTGGGGCTCGGCCTCGGACGGCTCGGCTTCGTCGCCGACCTGCTGTCGAGCGAGGTGCAGGTCGGCTACATGAACGGTCTGGCCATCACCATCATCGTCGGCCAGCTCCCCAAGCTGTTCGGCTTCTCCACCGACGCCGACGGCTTCCTCGACGAGCTCCGCCAGTTCGTCGACCACCTCGACGCAACCCAGGCCGGTGCCCTGGCGGTGGGTGTCGGGGTCCTGCTCGTGCTCCTCCTGCTGCCGCGCGTCGTGCCGCGCATCCCCGCGGTCCTCGTCGCGGTGGCGGCGGCGACGATCGTCTCGGCGGTGTTCGATCTCGCCGCGCACGGCGTCGCGACCGTCGGCACCCTGCCGAAGGGCTTCCCGAAGCCCTCGATGCCGTGGACGTCGCTCGACGACGTCGGCCCGCTGCTGCTCGCGGCCATCGGCATCGTGCTCGTGTCGCTCACCGACACCATCGCGACCGCGTCGAGCTTCGCGGCGCGCCGGGGCGACGAGCTCCAGCCCGACCAGGAGATGATCGGCATCGGCGCCGCCAACGTCGTCGCCGGCTTCTTCCAGGGCTTCGCGATCTCGACGAGCGGGTCGCGCACCGCGGTGGCCGAACAGTCGGGCGCGAAGACGCAGCTGACCGGCGTGGTCGGCGCTGGTCTCGTCGCGATCCTGCTGCTGTTCCTGAACTCGCTGCTCTCGGATCTCCCGCAGTCGGCGCTGGCGGGCGTGGTGATCGCGGCCGCCCTCTCGCTCACCAACCTCGGCGCGCTCCGCCGCTACGCGGCCGTGCGGAGATCGTCGTTGCTGCTCTCGCTGGTCGCCACCCTGGGGGTGGTCGCGCTCGGTGTGCTGCAGGGCATCGTCGTCGCGATCTTCCTCGCCGTGCTGCTCTTCTTCCGCCGCAGCTGGTGGCCGCACGGAGCGGTGCTCGGCCGCACCGACGACAGCGAGGGCTGGCACGCGCTGTCCGACCTGCCCGACGCCCGCGAGGAACCCGGCGTCGTGGTCTACCGCTGGGAGGCGCCGCTGTTCTTCGCCAACGCCGGGGCGTTCCGACGGCAGATCAGGGGTCTCGTGCACGACCGTGCGCCGCGCTGGGTCGTGCTCCAGTGCGAGGCGATCACCGACATCGACGTGACCGCGGCGGAGATGCTCGAGCAACTCGACCTCGAGCTCGACGGAGAGGGGATCCACATCGCGTTCGTAGAGTTGCGCACGCGCCTTCAAGAGCTCGTGGGTGACTACGGCCTCTATGCGACCCTCGACCGCGCGCACTTCTATCCCACCATCGACGCCGCCCTGGACGCGATCGCCGATCGCGACTGAACGACGGCGGCCTACTGAGCCAGGATCTTCGCCTTCTGGGCGGCGAACTCGTCGTCGGTCAGGACGCCCTGATCGTGCAGCTGCGCGAGGTCCTTGAGCTGCGCGATGGGATCGGCCGCCGGCGCGGGTGCGGCGGCCGGTGCCGGCGCGACCTGCTGCTGGTACGCAGCTTCCCGATCGGCGTAGATCTGCGCGTCACGATCGGCGTACTTCTCCGCCTGGCGACGCTGCACGCGCCCGCTCACCGCGGTCGCGGTACCCGCGACGACCGCGGTGCGGGCGACTCCTCGAAGCAGACCGGGCATGTTCGTCCTCCTCGGACTCGTCGACGGGGGGTGGGACTGGCGCGACGCTCAGCCGGCGTCCTGGGCCTCGAGCTCGTCGAGTGCCTCGTTCACCACATCGGCCGGGATCCGCGCGCTGGCGATCAGCTGCGCGCCGGCTTCCATGGCTCGGGAGACGAAGGGGATGGCCCAGGTGTTCTCGTACACGATGAGCGCGGCCATCGTGCCGGGGTCCATGACGTCAGCGGCCTGCTTGAGGTCGTCGTCACCCAGCAGCCCGGACCGGGCGCCGGTGAAGGCGACGAACCCGCCGCCTGCACCACCCGGGAGATCGGCGACGTCGAAGCCCGAGAACGATCCGTCCTGCTCCTTGCGCACGACCAGCAGGTCGTAGATCCGGATGATCCCGGCCTCCACGAGGTCGACCAGCGCCTCGGCCGCGCCGCCGGTCATCCGATCGCCGGGGAACTCGACGAGGACGAAGTCGATCGGCCCGTGCACGTCGCCGTTGGTCATGGTCACCTCTCGTTCGTCGAGCGACACCATCTGCCGGCGAAGCCCTTCCATCTCCCCGAACGCCCACAATGCCTCGCGCGCGGCCGTCCGCGCAATGGCCGTGGTCGAGATCGACCTGCCGCGGCTCGCGTCCGACACCACTGAGTCACCCGCGCCGCGCGCGTACTCTGCGGCGATGACCGTCGGCTACGAGGTGCGCGGACGGATCGCGTACATCTCCTTCAACCGGCCCGAGAAGCACAACGCGTTGCGCGACGAGGACATCGCCGGACTCGTCGACGCGCTCCATCGTCTCGACACCGACGACGACGCCGACGTCGCCATCCTGTTCGGTCAGGGTCGGTCGTTCTCGAGCGGCGGCGACGTGAACGACCGCCTCCAACGCTCGATGGACGAAGGCTCGACGAGCGAGCGCACCACCGAATACGCCGCGTTCACGAACAGCACGAGCTGGAAGCCCGTGATCGCGGCGGTGCACGGCTACTGCCTCGGTCATGCGCTGGGCACCGCGCTGTACTGCGACCATCTCGTCGCCGCCAACGACGCGGTGTTCGAGGTCACCGAGATCAAGCTCGGGCTCCCGACCGCGCACTTCATCCCCCGCCTCGGGCGACCGGCGTTCGCGACCGAGGTCGCGATGACCGGCCGTCGCTTCACCGCGGTGGAGGCGTGGGACGCCGGCATCGTCACCCGGCTGGTCGAGGCACGCGGCCACCTCGCCGCGGCCGAGGACCTGGCCCGCGAGCTGCTCGCGCACCCGCAGTGGGCCGTGCGCCAGAACGTACGAGTCCGCCGCACGATCCTGGCCGAGGAGTCCGCCCGCCACCACGCGACTCCTCCCGGCTTCAACTGGGCTGACGATCCCGAGGCGCGTGCCGCGGTCGCCAAGCTGTCACAGCCCGGCGACCGCTGACGCGGCGCGCGAAGTTCAGCCCGCGAACGCGGGCACGAGGGTGAGTCGCTCGATGCGACGCTCGTCGTAGCGACGAGGACCCTGACCGCGTGTCCTCGCGGCGTCACACCTTCCCGCTCGACCCGGTGCCGGTGTTCGAGCCGCCGGTCCCACCGCCGAAGCGGCCGAAGCCGCCGAACCCGCCGAGGCACTGGCCGTTCACGGGATCCGAGATCGCGACCCGGTTGGCGTCCACGCCTCCGCCGCTCGAGGTGCCGGTCGCCGTCACGCACGCACCGACGGTCACGTCGGTCGCGCTCGCGCTGACGGTCTGGGAGATCTGGCTCGTGCTCGTGAGCTCGACCTTCACGTCGCTGGTCGCGGTCTTCGGCGCGGTGTTCGAGGTCGACGCGCCCTTCGCCTTCGTCGTCGTGGTGGACTTCGCCGACGTCTTCGACTTGGACGACGACGGGTTCGGACGCACGAAGCTCGTCGACTTCACGACCACCGAGTCACCGTCGACCGACACGACCGGACCTGACGCGACCGCGAAGTTCGAGCCACGCGTCCGGTTGTTCGCTCCGTTGGGACCGGCGCGGTTGCCGAAGTTGCGCGGCCGTTGGCCGTTGGCGCCGCGAAACCCTTCGCCGCGCGCACCCGGACCGCCAGTGCCCCGGTTGCCGGGGCCGGCACAGCCGTTCGCGGTGGACGGGCTCACCGCAACGGTCCGGGCGGTGATGCCCTTCTCCGTGCTCCCGGTGCCGAGCACGCGCACGCACGTGCCGACGGTGACCGCCGACGCGGTCGCGGTCTCGCGCTTCGTGTACTGCGTCGATGCCTGCAACGTGACGGTCGATTCGCTGTTCTGCGCGGTGTTGCTCACCTGCACCGACGTGCCGTGCACGCTGGTGACCGAACCCACCGCGAAGCCGCCGTTGCCGTTCGTCTGCGCGACGGCCGCACTGGCGCCGAAGGTGAGCGCGACGAGCGCGCCCGGTGCAGCCAGCGCGAGCAACCATCTCCGCGCCTGGACTCGTGTGAAGGACATGGTCGTGCTCCTCGTGTGCGTGTGGTCTCTGCCGTGGGTCGGTCGGGACTCGGGTGTCATCCACCACGTGCACCTCGCGCGCCTCCGCCCGCGCCTCCGCCCGCGCCTCCGCCGAACAGGCGGCCGAAGCCGCCGAACGGCGTGGTCGACTGCGTACCAGTGGGCGACGAGGTCGCCGAGCCGGGGAGCGGCGCCGACGCGTCGGCCAGCACCACCGGCGTGCCGCGGGAGATGCCGGAGCGGATCTCGGTCCAGGTGGCGCCGACCACGCCGACCTGCACCGGCGTGAGCGTCTCGGTGCCACCGCGCAGCACGTGCACGAAATGACGGTTGCGGACGGTCACGATCGCCGACGTGGGCACGGCGAGCGCGGATCGCGCGCGGTGCGTCACGACGTCGACGGTGCCGGTCGCGCCGTCCTGCAGGCGCGCGTCGGGATGGGTCAGTCCGATGACGACCCGATAGGTCGAGGTCGACGAGGGCGCGATCGAGATGGCGACGACCTTGCCGGTGAGCTGACGGTGACCACCGTCGGGGACGACGGTCGCCGGCTGCCCGACCGCGATCGACGGGATCTGATCGACGCCAACGGCGGTCGAGACCTCGTACCCGCCCGTTCCCTCGACGGCGATGTCCTCGGTCGACGAAGCAGCCGACACCGCGTCGCCCACCTTCATGTCCACCGCGACGACCGTCCCCGCCAGCGGGCTCGCGATCGTCGCCTGGTCCATCGACTGCTGCGCTGCGAGCACCGCCATCGTCGCCGCGTCGACGTTGCGTTGCGCAGCGACCAGGTCGGCGGCCGACGGCCCGGAGCTCGAGCCGAAGCCGCCGCCCGACGCGCCTCCTGAGGATCCTCCGGACGACCCACTCCGGGACGCGCCGCCGCTCGCGCTCCCGCCACCACCACCGGTGCTGCCCGTCGCGGGCGTGGAGGGTGTCGCGGGGCCGCGATCCGATGGCGATGCGGGCGGGCTCGACGGTGGAGACGTGGTGGCGAGCAAGGCGTCGAGGTTCCCGGCCGCGGCGGCGAGGGCCTGCTGCGCCGCACTCACGGCCGACTGCGCGTTGCTCACCGCGGTGATCGCCTGCTGGCACGCGGTGACGTCGGGACTGCTGCTTCCCGGCGTCGTCGTGGTCGTCGTCGGCGACGTCGTGAAGGGTGCGCAGACGCTGCTCTCCGAGGTGAGCGCGGTGGCCGCATCGGCCAGTGCGGCGTCGACGTGCTGCTGCGCCGTCACGACGGCCTGGCGCGCGGCCACGAGCGCGGGGTCGTCCGTCGTCGCCGCGAGCACGAGCCGCGGGTCGTTGCCGCTCCGGTACGCGGCGCTCGACGCCGAGGACGCGCCGCCGGAGGTCGCCGCGCTCCCGCTGCCGCCGCCGCTTGCGCCCCCGCCGCCGCTTCCGCCCGGGCCGAGCGAGATCGGCTGGCCGGACATGCCCTTGTCCAGCGTCAGCTGTGCCTGGGCCAGCGCCGCCTGCTTCTCGTGCAGGGCGCGCGCCAGCGCGGTCGTGTCGAGCGACGCGAGCGTCCCGCCCGCGTCGACGTGGTCACCGACCTGCACGTTGACCGTCGCCACCGACCCGCTCACCGGGAACGCCACCGTGGCCTGGGCGACGGGCTCGATGGTGGCGACGCCGGTCTGCACCGCGTCGACGTCCTCCATCGACGCGTCGGCGGTGCGGTAGGAGTCACCCGACCCGCCGAACGCCTGGGTGGCGACGAGTCCGACCGAGAGGACGACCGCCACGGCGACCGCGACGACGACGCTGGTGCGGCGGTACCAAGGTCGCGGCGCCGGTTGCACACCCACTGTGGGAAACAGGGTGGCGAGACGGCGCTCGGCGGAGTCGCGGCGAGGCGCGTCCATCGTCATTCGCTCCTCAGCGCGTCGATCGGCGCGAGCCGCGCGGCTCGAGACGCGGGGTACACGCCGAACACGACACCGATGCCGACGGCGACCACGATCGCTCCGAGCGCGGCCGGCACCGAGATCACGACCTGCGAGCTGCTGAAGGCGGGGATCAGGACTGCGCCGAGGAGACCCAGCGCGACGCCGAGGATCCCGCCGGCGAGTCCGAGCACCGACGCCTCCACGAGGAACTGACGACGGATGACGCTCGGGCGCGCGCCGATGGCCTTGCGCACGCCGATCTCGCGGTACCGCTCGGTGACCGACACCAGCATGATGTTCATCACGCCGATGCCGCCGACCAGCAGTGCGATGACCGCGATGCCTGCGAGCATCACCGTGAGGGTGTCGTCCACCGAGGTGGACGCAGCCAGGATCGACTGCTGCGTGGCGATGTTGAAGTCGGCATTGGCCGCGGCCGCGATCTTGTGCGTGTTGAGCAGCAGCGCGTCGGCTTCCTGGTACGCCGCAGACAACGACTGCGCCGACGTCGCCTTCACGTAGATCGAGCTCACGGAGTTGCGGTTGACCCCGCCGACGAGCTTCTGCGCATACGTCGACGCGGGCACGATTGCGAGGTCGTTGTTCGACGTCTGCTCCGACGAGCTGAGCGGTTGCAGCACGCCGATCACCTCGAGCCGCACCCCGTCGTCCGCCAGCGTCTGGCCCAGCGGGTTGGCGTTGCCGAAGAGCTGTTGGGCGGTGTCCGGGCCGAGGACGACGACCGCGGACGCGTTGCGAACGTCGGCCTCGTTGAGGAAGCGTCCACTCGTGACCGAGCGCGAGCGCACCACCGACCAGCTCGGGGTGGTACCGGTGAGCGTCGTCGTCCAGTTGGCGCTGCCGACGACGAGCTCCGCCGAGGACGACGACACCGGTGCCAGTGCCTGGATGTCGGGCGCGTCGGACTTCGTCGCGAGCGCGTTCGCGTCCTGCTGGGTGAGCGTCGAGGCCGACCCGAAGCCGCCGCGCAGGCCGGTGGCGGAGGTCGTGCTGCCCGGCGAGACCACCAGCACGTTGGTTCCCAGCTCGTTGATCTGGTCCTGTACCTGCTGCTTGGCGCCGTCGCCGATGCCGACCGTGAGCACGACCGCGGTGATCCCGATCAGGATCCCGAGCATGGTGAGCGCGGAGCGCAGCCGGTGGGTCCGCACCGCTTCGGTGGCCGTGCGCAACGTGTCGCGCCAGCTCATCGCGCGCTGGGTCCCCGCTCGGCGACGGCTGAGCCGTCGGGCGCCCACACACGACCGTCGCGGATCTCGATGCGGCGCGACGCGCGTGTCGCGATGTCGTGCTCGTGTGTGATGAGGACGACGGTGCTGCCCTCGCGATTGAGCGTCTCGAGGAGATCCAGCACGTCGGCGGTCGACGCCGAGTCGAGGTTGCCGGTCGGTTCGTCGGCCAGGATCACCGCGGGCTCGGTGACGAGCGCGCGCGCGATCGCGACACGCTGCTGCTGACCGCCCGAGAGCTCGCTCGGTCGGTGGTCGGCGCGGTCGGCGAGGCCGACGCGCTCGAGTGCGGCGCGGGCGCGTTCAGCGCGTTCGGGCGGCGTGACACCCGCATACACGAGCGGGAGCTCGACGTTGCGCCACGCCGGCAGGTACGCGAGCAGGTTGAACTGCTGGAAGACGAAGCCGATGAAGAGGTTGCGCACGTCGGCGAGCAGGTTCTCGTCGAACGCCGACACGTCGTGGCCGGCGAGCAGGAAGGAACCGCGCGTCGGGACGTCGAGGCATCCGAGCAGGTGCATCAGCGTCGACTTGCCCGATCCCGAGGGCCCGGTGACCGCGACGAACTCGCCGACCTCGATGCGCAACGACACACCCCGTAGCGCGGCGACGTCGACGCCGCCGAGCGGGTACACCTTCTCGACGTCCTCCAGCGCCATGACCGCGGTGGAGGCCATCATCCGCCCCGGTTCCCGCCGCCGAAGCCGCCGGTACCGGCACCGCCTCCGTCACCGAACCCACCGCCGCCGCCACCGAAGCCACCGGTGCCGCGGGTGCGGGCGCCGCCGAAGGTCGGCAGCGTGATCACGACGTCCTCACCCTTCGTGAGCCCGGAGGTGATCTCGGTCTCGCCCCCCGCGGTGATGCCGGTGGTCACCGGGCGCACCGCCGTCGAGCCGCCGACCTTGCCGGACGTCGAGACGGTCACGACCGACGATCCGTTGCGGGTCGAGATGGCCCGCGTCGGCACCTGGAGCACGTCGTTCTTCGCCTGTGTGGCGATGGCGGCACTCACGGTCGCGCCGGGGTAGAAGGCGTTCGCGTCGGCATCGAAGGAGATGACGACCGGATACCCGGCGACGCCGGAGGTCGTCGTGGCGACCTTGCTCACCGACGCCACGGCGCCGGTCGCGGTCGCGCCGACGCCCGCGGTCGCGCCGGCCGCACCGGTTCCACCCGTCCCATCGGTGCCTCTGGTCGCGCCGCGAGCACCCCCGCCGAAGAGCTGCGCGAAGATCCCGCCGCGTCCGCCGCCCGTGCTGGACGTGGTCACGGTCAACGTCGCCCCCTGGCCGGTGGCGACGCGCACGACGTCGCTCGACGCGACCGACAGCGTCACCGTGTACTGACCCTGGCTGACCACCTGGATCGCGGGCGACGTCGACGGCGTGCCGCTCGACGAGGAGCTGGCGCCGCCGCCGAAACCGCCGTTGCCACCATTCCCGGATCCGGTCCCGGAGCCGAGCGACGCCGCGGACTGTCCCGAACCGGTGCCGGTGCCGGTCGCGGACGTCGCACCGGTCCCGCTGCTCCCGACCTGTTCACCGCGGGTGACGTTGACCTGCGAGACGGTGCCGTCGAAGGTCGCGACGAGGGACGTGCCCGAGAGCGCCTGCTGCGCGCTCGTCAGGTTGTCGTTCGCCGACGTGACGTTGGCCTGGTCGGCACCGATCTGGTCGGACGATGCGCCCGACGACTGGTCGTCAGCGAGCTTGGCCTGCGCGGTCGCGAGGCTCGCCTGTGCCGACGACACCGCCGAGGCCAGCTGCGCGGAGTCGATCGTCGCGAGGACCTGACCTGTGGTCACCGTGTCGCCGGCCTTCACGTTCACCGCGGTCACAGTGCCCGAACCCCCGAACGACAGGTTCGCGGTCTGTGCCGCGGCCACCGTGCCTTCCGCGCTCACCGCGCTGCCGATGGGGCCGCGCGTGACCGGGACCAGCTGTTGGGTCGCGGCCGCCGACGCGCTGCCACCGTCGGATCGGAACGCCAGCCACCACACGCCGAGCGCCACCACGAGCGCGACTGCGACGATCGCCCACGGCCACCTGAGGCGGTGCCGTGTGACCTGGTCGCTTCCTTCGGTTCCGTTCCCCACCGGCCCTTCGACCTCTCCGGGCCCTCCAGCGCTTGACCGTAGATGCGCGCCGCCGCAGGGCGAGACCGCCTCGCACAGCCGTGTCTCAGGAACGCCGAGCGTCGGCACCGTCGCCGCGGCGCGGATTTCGGCTCAAGTTGGCGGTCGCGGATGCCGGTGCTACTGCGTGGGCAAGGAACGACGCCGCCGGCCTCGCCATGCGGCGGCACTGTGGCAGGGCCGGTACCGCTTCGGCGGCGCCACCGGCTGGCGGGAGTGCGAGCTCATCGACGTGTCCGCGACCGGGGCCGGCTTCCAGGCCTTCATGCTCCCCACCGACGCCTCGCCCCTGGCCGAGGTCGAGCTGGAGCTGGTCGACCGGGCCGATCCCGAACCCGACCCGTTGCGGTTCACCGGTCGGGTCCGTCACCTCGCCCGTTCCAACGCCGGGCACGTGCGCGTCGGCGTGGAGTTCGCCGGCCTGACCGACCTCGAAGGTCGCCTGCTGGCGATGCTCTTCCGACGCGCCGGAGGACGCGGAACCCGTCTCCGGCCCCCGCTGGTCGCGTCACCGACCGGCGTCGACGACCCGGCCGGTGGCCAACTCGGCTGACTGACCCTCGCTCGCCTCCTCGGCGTGGTGCGTCAGCCGACCGGTGTCCGCTCCGACTCCTCGAGCGCCGCGAGCTCGTCGTCGAGCGATGCGCCTTCGACGTGCACGCGCGGGAGCAACCGGTCGAGCCACTTGGGCAGCCACCAGTTCCAGTCGCCCAGGAGCTCCATGGTCGCGGGCACCAGCACCATCCGGACCACGGTGGCGTCGATGAGCACTGCGACTGCCAGGCCGAGGCCCATCAGCTTGAGCGCGACCTCGGGCCCGAACACGAAGCTGCCGAACACGAAGAACATGATGAGCGCGGCGGCGGTGATGACGCGCGCGGTGAGCGCGAGTCCGTCGGCAACCGCGGTCGCGTTGTTGCCCGTGCGGTCGTACTCCTCGCGGATGCGGGAGAGCAGGAACACCTCGTAGTCCATCGACAACCCGAACACGATCGCGAAGATGAACACCGGCGCCCACGCTTCCACCGGTGCCTCGCGCCCGACGCCGATGAGGCTCGATCCCCAGCCCCACTGGAACACGGCGACCACCACGCCGTAGGCGGCACCGATGGACAGCAGGTTCATGATGACGGCCTTCAGCGGCACGAGCACGCTGCGGAAGACGAGCATCAGCAGCAGGAACGAAAGGATCAGCACTGCGCCCATGAAGACTGGCAGCCGTTCCGCGGTGTAGGCGGCGAAGTCGTCCGCGGCCGCGGTCAGGCCGCCGACCTTCACGTCGACCCGATCACCGACGACTGACGGGATGACGTCGTCGCGGAGGTGCGTGACGAGATCCGCGGTGGCCTTGGCCTGCGGGTCGGTGGTGGGGAACACCTGCTGCACCGCGACCGTGCCTTCGGGGTTGGGCTGCGGTGGTGTGGCGAACGCGACGCCCCTGGTGTCGTTGAGCTTCGCGGCCAGCTGGTTCAGGACGTCGACGTCGGCCTGGCCGTTCGGCGTCTCGGTCGCCAGCAGCAGCGGACCGTTGAAGCCGGCACCGAACCCTTCGGCCACGAGGTCGTAGGCCTGCCGGGTCGTGTCGCTCTCCGGTCGGTTGCCGGCGTCGGTGAAGCCGAGTCGCATCGAGAGCAGCGGGACGGCCAGCACGAGCAGGAAGACCAGACCGAGGATCGCGGCCGGCCACGGGTGGCGCTGGATCACGTGGCTCCAGCGGGTCCAGCCCGACTCCTTGACCTCGCCTTCGGGACGCTTGCGGTGGGGGAGGCCGAACTTGTCGATGTTGCGACCCACGAAGCCGAGCAGCGCCGGGAGCAGCGTCACCGACGCGAGCATGGTGACGAGCACGCCGATCGAGATGCCGATCGCGACGCCACGCATGATCGACGTCTTCATCAGGAGCAGGCCGAGCACGGAGATGACGACGGTCGTTCCCGCGAAGAGCACCGCCCGTCCTGCGGTGTCGAGGGCGTGGACGACGCTCCGCTCGGGATCGAGGCCGGCCCCGAGGTTCTCCCGGTAGCGCGTGACGATGAACAGCGCGTAGTCGATGCCGACCCCGAGACCGACCATCGCCACTGCCGCGGTGGTGAAGTTGGGCATGTCGACGACCGTGCGGACCGACAGGACGATCGCGATGCCGGTCCCGATCCCGAACAGCGCGGTGCCGATCGGCAGGCCCATCGCCAGCAGCGAACCGAACGCGATCAGCAGGATGATCATCGCGGCGAGGATCCCGACGGCCTCGCTGGCCCCGCCGACTTCGGCGTCGGCGAAGATGTCACCGCCGAAGTCGATGTGCAGACCGTCGACCTTGACGTCCTTCGCGAGGGTCTTGATCTCCTTGCCCGCGTCCGTGAACGCTTCGCCGGACCGGTCGGCGAAGTTGATCTGCGCGTACGCGATCTTCCCGTTGCGCGAGATCTGCCGCGCGCCGTCGGGTGCGTAGGGGCTCGCGACGTCGACGTTGGCGATCTTCTGGTCGACCTCGTCGAAGAGCTGCTCCATCGCCTGTCGGACCGCCGGGTCCTTCACGCCCTGGCTGGCGGCGAACACGATCTGCGCCTGCACCTGGCGGTTGCGGAAGCTCGACTTCGCGAGGAGGTCGTAGGCCTGCTGGCTCTCGGTGCCGGGGAGGCGGAACTCGGTCTTGAACGCGCCGTCGAGCCCGCTCGAAAGCGCGAACGTCGCCACGAGCAGGACGATCCACCCGCCGAGGACCCAGCGACGTCGGCGGTACATGAGGCGCGCGAGCCGTTGCAGCATTCGGGAGACCTCACCGAGCCCGAGGAAGCCCCCAAGCTACGCGCGGATCCGCCCCGGATCGCCCCCGATTCCAACTGTTCACGATCGCTACAGTCGCCTCGTGGCGTACCAGTCGCTCTACCGCAAGTACCGCCCGCAGCGGTTCTCGGAGCTCGTGGGCCAGGAGCACGTGAGCACGGCCCTGCGCAATTCGGTGCGCGACGGGCGGGTCGGTCACGCCTACCTGTTCTCCGGACCGCGGGGTACGGGCAAGACGACCACCGCCCGTCTGCTCGCGAAGGCCCTCAACTGCACGAACCGGGGCGACGACGGCGATCCGTGCGGGGAGTGCGAGAGCTGCGTCGCCATCGCCGAGGGCACGTCGCTCGACGTGATCGAGGTCGACGCCGCCTCACGCAGCAAGGTCGACGAGATGCGCGACCTGCTGGAACGGGTCGCCTACCTCAGCGCCGGGGGCGCCAAGAAGGTGTACATCCTCGACGAGGTGCACATGCTGAGCGCGAGCGCGGAGGCCGCGCTGCTGAAGACCCTCGAGGAGTCGCCCGAACACGTCGTGTTCGTGCTCGCCACCACCGACCCGTCGAAGGTCGCGCCCACGATCCGGTCGCGCACCCAGCACTTCGAGTTCACGCTCTACACGGTCGACGAGATCGTCGGGCACCTCGCCGACGTGTGCACGAAGGAGGGGATCGACGCCGATCCCGAGGCGCTGGCGGTCATCGCGCGCGCAGGCGCAGGGTCGATGCGTGATTCGCTCTCGATCCTCGACCAGGCGATCGCGCACGGTGCCATCGACCTCGAACAGGTCGGTGCCCTCTTCGGGGGGAGCGCGTTCGACGATCGCCTCGCCGTGCTGCGCGCGGTTGCCGACGAGGACGTCGCCGGGGCGTTGGTCGCGCTCGGGGAGCAGCTCGACGCCGGCCGCGAGCCGCGCCGGCTCACCGAGGACCTGCTGACCACCGTGCGCGACGCGTTCCTCCTCACGTCGGCTCGTGGACGCGTGCGGGTCGACGCGCCCGACGACGCGCGCGAGGCGCTCACCGCGCTCGGCGATCAGGTCGGCGCGCCGATGCTCGTCCGCATGCTCGAGACCCTGGGCCAGGCGGTCGTCGACATGCGCGGCACCGATGCCGCCGACCCGCGTCTGGTCGTCGAGATCGCGCTCGTGAAGCTCGCGCGTCGCGAAGCGGGCACACCGCTGCAAGCCCTGGCCGAACGCGTCGACCGGCTCGAGCGTGGAGCGCCGCCCGTCGCGGCCGAACCTCACGCGGCAGCATCGTCGACGCGTGCCGCGGCGCGTGAGGCGGCTGCCCCCAGCGCGTCCTCCGGTCGCTCCGGCAAGTCGTACGCGGAGCTGAAGCGCGAGCGAGAAGCGGGCGCGACGCAGAACATCGCCGAGTCGGCCCCCGCCGCGCCCGCCGAGCCGCCGCCCGATGCACCGGCCGCAGCGCCGGCGGGTGAAGTCGACATCGACGACGTGATCGTGGCGTGGGCCGAGATCCAGTCGGGCCTGCCGCCCGCGACCAAGGCCGCGGTCAGCGCCGCGCAGCCGCTCGCGGTCGACGACGGCGTCATCACCTTCGGTGTGCCGCGCGCGCAGTACGACGTCGCGCTCCCGCGCTTCCGCAAGGAGGCGGACAACATCCGCGCTGCGCTCTCGCGACTCCTCGGGCGCGAGATGAAGTTCAAGCCGGTGCCGCACGACGGCTTCGACGCCGACCCCGGCACCGACCGGGCCGCGTCGACCGCACCGCTCGACGAGGAACCACCACCGGACGAGGAGATCGATCTCGCCGACCTGGTCGACGAGAGCGCCACGGTGCCGGCGGCCGATTCGGTGACGCTGATCACGCAGAGCCTGGGCGCCACCGTCGTCGAGGAAGTGCCCCGCGACTGACGAAGGCCTCGACCGTCTGACGGTCGTCCGGGCCGAGTGCCCGCAGGTAGCGTTCAGAGCACCGGTACGTGTCGCGATCGAGTGGGAGCGCTGTGGCGAAGGGCCGAGGTGGCCGACCTCCGATGCCGAGCGGCGGCGGGGGCCAGCTCAACCAGATGATGAAGCAGATGCAGAAGATGCAGGCCGACATGGCCGCGGCGCAGGACGCGCTGGCCGAGGCCACCGTCGAGGGTTCGGCTGGCGGCGGGATGGTGAAGGTGGTCGTCACCGGGAGCGGCGACGTGCGGTCGGTCCACATCTCGCCCGACGTCGTCGACCCCGACGACGTGGAGATGCTCGAAGACCTGGTGCTCGCGGCGGTGACCGACGGCCTGCGCCGTTCGCACGAGATGCAGCAGGAGAGCATGGGCGGTGTCACCGGCGGCCTCGACCTCGGCGGGCTGGGCGACCTCGGTGGCCTGCTCGGCTGACGCGTGAGCAGCCCCTACGCCGCGCCGGTCCAGGCGCTCATCGACGAGCTCGGCCGGCTGCCGGGTGTCGGCCCCAAGTCGGCGCAGCGGATCGCCTTCCACCTCCTGAAGGCGGCCCCGGAGGACGCGAACCGCCTCGCCCGGGTGATCATGGAAGCCAAGGAGCGCGTCACCTGGTGTCGCCGCTGCTTCAACATCGCCGAGGGCGAGCTCTGCGGCTACTGCCTGGACGACCGCCGTGACGCCACCCTGCTCTGCGTCGTCGAGGAGCCCCGCGACATCGTCGCGGTCGAGCGCACCCACGAGTTCACCGGCCGGTACCACGTGCTGCAGGGCGCGATCTCACCCATCGAGGGCATCGGGCCCGAGCAGCTCCGGATCAAGGAGTTGCTGGCGCGCGTCGACGGCGAGGGCGTCACCGAGGTGATCCTCGCCACCAACCCCAACATCGAGGGTGAGGCGACGGCCATGTACCTGGCCCGCCTGTTGAAGCCCCTGGGCGTGCGGACGACCCGCATCGCCAGCGGTCTGCCCGTCGGGGGTGACCTCGAGTACGCCGACGAGGTCACGCTGGGCCGGGCGCTCGAGGGTCGTCGCGAAGTGGACGCCTGACCGCCGAGACGTCGACTATCCCTGCACGCGGTCACGAATCGCGCGAGCCTGGCGCCTCGACTTCCGGCAGCGCCGGCAGGAGGGAGCCGACCATGACCGATACGCCGCCCACGCCACCGCCGCCGCCCGCGTCGACACCGGCGCCCGCCCCGGGCTGGGGACCCAAGGGCAAGGTCCGTGAGTCGGTGGCGGTGATCATCTTCTCGATCATCACCCTCGGCATCTACTTCCTGGTCTGGACCTACAAGATCTTCAAGGAGAACAAGGACTTCAGCGGTGAGGGGGTCGGCGGCGTCATCGGCCTCGTGATCGGGATCCTCATCGGCATCGTCAACTGGTTCCTGATCCCCTCGGAGGTCGGCAACATCTACGCGCGCATGGGCCGCGAGAAGCCGGTGCGTGGTGTCACGGGCTTCTGGAACCTGATTCCCCTGATCGGCTTCATCATCTGGGTCGTCAAGGTCCAGGGCGCGATGAACCGACTGTACGAGTGAAGACGCCGGCGACCGTGAGGAGCGACCGATGACGGACATCCCGCCCCCGCCGCCGTCCTCAGCCGGGCCGGGCGGTGGGACCTCCTACCCGATCGAGCTCGACTACGACCGTGACTACGACGTCCAGAACTGGCGGCCGCTGGTCAACTGGCTGCTCGCGATCCCGCATTGGATCGTGCTCTACGTCCTCGGGATCGTGGCCTTCGTGCTGTGGTTCATCTCGCTCTTCGTCGTGCTCTTCACGCAGCGGAACCCGTTCGTCGGATTCCAGACGATGTACCTGCGGTACTACTGGCGGGTCTCGAGCTTCGCCGGCTTCATGCGCGACGAGTACCCCCCGTTCGACTTCGCGACCGATGACGTCTCAGCGATGCGGGATCCTGCCGTCGTGACGGCTGAGGACCCGGGCGACATGAACCGATTCCTCGGGTTCGTGCAGTGGCTGCTCGCCCTCCCTCACTACATCGTCCTCGGGGTGCTCGAGATCGCACTGTTCGTCGTGTTGGTGATCAACCTGTTCATCGTGTTGTTCACAGGTCGATGGAACGAGTCGATGCGAGACTTCTGCGTCGGGGTCGCGCGTTGGCACACACGGGTGTACGGCTACGTCTTCCTGATCACCAACAGGTACCCGCCGTTCAGCCTCCAGTAGACATCCGATCGATGAGGAGCTCCTCCCGATGACCGACATCCCGCCGCCGCCGCCGCCGAGCAACTACGGCGGCGGCGCGCCCCAACCGATGAGCAACCCGCTGGTCGGCTACTGGAAGCGCGTCGTCCTGGAGCGCTACGCGCAGTTCCAGGGCCGCTCCGGCCGGGCCGAATTCTGGTGGTACTTCCTGGCCGCGCTCATCATCGGCATCGTCTTCAACATCCTGATCGCGGTCTCGAACATCTTCTTCGTGCTCTACGTGATCTACGGCCTCGCGGTGCTCATCCCCGGCCTCGCGGTGGGCGTCCGGCGGTTGCACGACACCGACAAGACCGGATGGTGGCTGCTCATCGGCCTGATCCCGCTCGTCGGCATCATCGTGCTGATCGTGTTCTGGGCGACCGAGGGCGCCCCCGGTCCCAACCAGTACGGCCTACCCGACGTCGGGTAGCGACGACGGCTTCGCCGCGCGCGACGGCGCGCGGGTCGTCGACTCAGACGCGGACGAGGGCGGCCTCGCCCTGGCCGCCGCCGCCGCACAGCGACGCCGCGCCGAGCCCGCCGCCCCGGCGGCGTAGCTCGTCGATCAAGGTGAGCACGACCCGCGTCCCGGACATGCCGATCGGGTGGCCGAGCGCGATCGCGCCGCCGTTCACGTTCACGATCTCGTCGGTGACTCCGAGGTCCTGCATCGAGGCCACGCCGACGGCGGCGAACGCCTCGTTGATCTCGATGAGGTCGAGTGCGCTCACGTCGTCGCCGAGCTTCCCGAGCGCCTGCTTGATCGCGCCCGAGGGCTGGTGGAGCAGCGACGTGTCGGGGCCGGCGACGTTGCCGAAGGCGAGCAGCTCGGCGAGCGGTTCGATGCCGAGCTCCTCCGCTTTGGCCTTCGACATCACGACGACCGCGGCCGCGCCGTCGGAGATCTGCGATGCGTTGCCGGCGGTGATGCTGCCGTCGCCGTCGAACGCGGGACGCAACCCGGCCAGCGATTCGATGGTGGTCCCGGGCCGGATGCCTTCGTCGGCGTCGACGACGATGGGGTCGCCCTTGCGCTGCGGGATCGCGATCGGCTCGATCTCGGTGACGCGTCCCTCCTTGGCCGCGTTGGCGGCGCGCTCGTGGCTCTTCGCCGCGAGGTCGTCCATCGCCTCCCGCGTGATCCCGCCGTGCTCGCGTGTCGCGCGCTCGGTGCTCTCGCCCATGTGGATGTCCTCGAGGCCACACACCAGTCCGTCGGCGAGCATCGAGTCGAGCAGCGCGCCGTCGCCCATGCGGTATCCCGACCGCGCCTCCTTCAACAGGTAGGGCGCGCGCGTCATCGACTCCATGCCGCTCGCCACGACCACGTCGGCGTCGCCCGCCTGGATCATGAGGTCGGCGAGGTAGATCGCGTCGATGCCCGAGAGGCAGGCCTTGTTGAGCCCGACCGACGGGACGTCGAGCGAGATGCCCGCTTTGAACGCGGCCTGGCGCGCGGGCATCTGGCCCGAACCGGCCTGGATGACCTGGCCGACGTACACGTAGTCGACGAGGCTCGGGCTCACGCCGCCGCGTGCCAGCGCGGCCTTGATCGCGTGACCGCCGAGATCGGTCGCGCTCAACGAGGCCAGGGCTCCCGACAGACGACCGATGGGGGTGCGGGCGGACGAGACGATCACGGAGCCGGGCATGGCGAACCCCCAGAACAGTGGGCGAAGTTACCGAATGGTAGCTTCGCCCGCCATGAGCGGTCCTGGCGGAGAGATCGGCTCGATCCGCGACGCGATCCTCGCGGGAGCGCCAGGCGACGACCTCGCCGCCCTTCCGCTTCCCGGTTCGTACCGCGGTGCGGTGGTGCGGGCCGACGAGCAGGAGATGTTCGCGGGGGTGCCGTCGGCGGAGAAGGACCCGCGGAAGTCACTGCACCTCGACGAGGTGCCGTTGCCCGAGCTCGCGCCCGACGAGGCCCTGGTCGCGGTGATGGCGTCGTCGGTGAACTTCAACACGGTGTGGACGTCCATCTTCGAGCCGGTCCCCACCTTCGCGTTCCTTCGGCGCCTCGGCCGGGAGAGCGTGTGGGGTGCGCGCCACGACCAGCCCTTCCACGTGGTCGGCAGCGACGCTGCCGGGGTGGTGCTGCGCGTCGGATCCGCGGTGCGGTCGTGGCGGCCGGGCGACGCGGTGACGGTGCACTGCAACCACGTCGACGACCAGGATCCGAGTGCGCACGACGACTCGATGCTCGCGACCAACCAGCGCATCTGGGGGTACGAGACGAATTACGGCGGCCTCGGCGAGCTCACCCTGGTGAAGGCCAACCAGCTCATGCCCAAGCCCGCGCACCTCACGTGGGAAGAGGCCGCGGTCAACGCGCTGACGAACTCCACCAGCTACCGCATGTTGGTGAGCCCCAACGGCGCGCAGATGAGGCAAGGGCAGACCGTGCTCATCTGGGGCGCGAGCGGCGGCATCGGCGCGTACGCGTGCCAGTACGTGCTCAACGGCGGCGGCATCCCCGTCGCGGTGGTGTCGAGCTCGCCGCGCGCCGATCTGGTGCGGGCGATGGGCGTCGAGCACGTGATCGACCGCGCCGCCGAGGAGTATCGGTTCTGGAGCGATGACCAGACCCAGGATCCCGCGGAGTGGCGGCGTCTCGGTCAGCGCATCCGGGAGCTGGTCGGCACCGACCCCGACATCGTGTTCGAGCACCCGGGTCGTTCCACGATGGGCGCGTCGGTGTTCGTCTGCACACGCGGCGGCACCATCGTCACGTGCGCGGCCACCACCGGCTTCATGGTCGAGTACGACAACCGTTACCTCTGGATGCACCAGAAGACGCTCAAGGGCTGCCACTTCGCCAACTACCGCGAGGCGTGGGAGGCCAACCGCCTCATCGGCGAGGGCCGCATCCACCCGGTGCTGTCCGCGGTGTTCACCTTCGACCACGTCGCCGAGGCGGTCCTGCAGGTGCACCGCAACCAGCACGAAGGCAAGCTCGGCGTGCTCGTGCTCGCACCCGACGAAGGGCTCGGCGTCACCGATCCCGAGTTGCGCGCGCAGCACGTCGACGCCATCACGCGGTTCCGTCGTTAGCTCAGTCCCGAGGGCCCGCGGCTCCCGCTCGAGCATCGAGGTGAGGGTCGGGATGCATCCGGACGTGTTCCACGAACCGCCCGGCCGGTCGAAGTCGCCTCGTCGGTAAGGTGGCTCCATGCTCACCGAGATCGACCACGTCGCCATCGCCGTCAACGACCTCGACGCCGCGATCGAGTACTACCGCAACGCCTACGGCGTGGAGGTGGCGCACCGCGAGGTCGTCGAGCGCGACGGGGTGGAGGAGGCGCTGCTGAAGGTCGCCGACTCCTACGTGCAGCTGCTCACACCGGTGCGCGACGACTCGACCGTGGCGAAGTACCTGGCCAGCAAGGGGGAGGGTCTCCACCACGTGGGCTATCGGGTCGCCGACTGCGCGGCCGCGCTGGAGCGGGTGCGCGCCGAGGGCGGTCGTCTCATCGACGAGGCGCCCCGACCGGGCAGCCGCGGCACGACCGTCGCCTTCGTCCACCCCAAGGGAGCCTTCGGCACGTTGGTGGAGCTGGTCCAAGAGTGAGTTGCGCGCGTCGCACTCAAGTTTTCTGACAATGCAGGAATAGCCCGGGACGCCCCGTCGGTTGTGCGAATTCCACCATCCCATTCGCACGACTCAACGATCCCGGAGGTTCCCCATGCTCGTCCGCTACGACCCCTTCCGCACCTTCGACCGCTCGTTCCGCAGCTTCGACCGAGCCGTCGAACGCCGCTCCGCCATGCCGATGGACGCGGTGCGCCACGACCAGCACGTCGAGCTCCGCTTCGACCTGCCCGGCGTCGCGCCCGAGTCGATCGACGTCGAGGTCGAGCGCAACGTCCTCAGCGTGAGCGCCGAGCGCACGTGGGCGCCGGCCGAGGGCACCGACGTGCTCGTACGCGAGCGCCCGCAGGGCTCGGTCACCCGCCGCGTCACCCTCGGCGAGTCGCTCGATGGCAGCCGGCTCGACGCCTCGTACGACGCCGGCGTGCTCACGGTGACGGTCCCCGTCGCCGAGCAGGCGAAGCCGCGCAAGGTCGAGATCCACGTCGGGGCGCCCGAGGCGGTCGAGGCCAGCCCGTTGGAGGCCGCGCAGAACTGACCGCCCCACCGTCCGATCGATCGGTGGCCCGCACGGCCCCGCCACTACGGCGGGGCCGTGCCGCGCCGGTAGTCTCGACCGCCTATGGCCGTCGAGGAACCCGCCGCCGTCTCCGTCCACCCGATCGAGGAGCGGCTGGAGCAGCTGGCCGACCTCCGTGAGCAGGCTCTCCATGCGGGCTCGGACGCCGCGGTCGAGCGCCAGCACGACCGCGGCACGCTGACCGCCCGCGAGCGCATCGACCTGCTGCTCGACCCGGGCTCGTTCGTCGAGCTCGACATGCTCGCTCGCCACCGGGCCCACGGCTTCGGCATCGAGGACACCCGCCCGCTCACCGACGGCGTGGTCACCGGTTGGGGCACCGTCGACGGCCGCAAGGTCTTCCTCTTCAGCCAGGACTTCACCGTGTTCGGCGGCGCGCTCGGTGAGGTGTTCGCCGAGAAGATCCACAAGGTGATGGACCTCGCCGAGTCGGTGGGCGCACCGATGATCGGACTCAACGACGGCGCCGGCGCTCGCATCCAGGAAGGCGTGGTCTCGCTCGACGCGTACGGAGGGATCTTCTCCCGCAACGTCAAGGCGTCCGGCGTCATCCCGCAGATCAGCGTCATCCTGGGGCCGTGTGCGGGCGGCGCGGTCTACTCGCCCGCCCTCACCGACTTCGTGGTCATGGTGAAGGGCACGTCGCACATGTTCATCACCGGCCCCGACGTGGTGAAGACCGTCACCGGTGAGGACGTCACCCAGGAGGAGCTCGGCGGGGCGCTCACGCACGCGTCGAAGTCGGGCGTGGCCGCGTTCGTCTACGACGACGAGCCGACCGCGCTGGCGCAGGTGCGGTACCTGCTGTCGTACCTGCCGGCCAACAACCTCGAGGACCCGCCCTACTACGAGAGCGACGATCCGGCCGACCGCTCGTGCGACGGCATCATCGACCTCATCCCCGACTCGCCCAACAAGCCCTACGACATGAAGAAGGTCATCGCCGAGGTCGTCGACGACGGTGAGTTCCTCGAGGTCAACGCGCGCTGGGCGGGCAACATCGTGTGCGGCTTCGCCCGCGTCGACGGCCACGCGGTCGGCATCGTCGGCAACCAGCCGTCGAACCTCGCGGGCACGCTCGACATCGACGCGTCGGAGAAGGCGGCACGGTTCGTGCGCACGTGCGACGCGTTCAACGTGCCGCTGATCGCGTTCGTCGACGTTCCCGGGTTCCTGCCCGGCACCGACCAGGAGTACGGCGGGATCATCCGCCACGGCGCCAAGCTGCTCTACGCGTTCTGCGAGTCGACCGTCCCGCGGATCCAGATCATCACCCGCAAGGCCTACGGCGGCGCGTACGTGGTGATGAACTCGAAGGGCATCGGCGCCGACCTCGCGTTCGCATGGCCGTCGGCCGAGGTCGCGGTGATGGGTGCGCCCGGCGCGGTGAACCTCATCCACCGCAAGGAGATCCAGTCGGCCGACGACGTCGACGCGAAGCGCGCCCAGCTCATCGCCGAGTACGAGGAGCGCTTCGCCAACCCCTACGTGGCGGCCGAGCGCGGCTACGTCGACGACGTGATCGACCCACGCGAGACCCGTCGGGTCCTGAGCCGGTCGCTGGCGATGCTGCGCACGAAGCGCGAGGTCATGCCCTCGCGCAAGCACGGGAACATGCCCCTGTGAGCGGCGCCGCCACCACGCCGCGCCTGCGCTCGATCTCCCCGGACGCCACCCCCGAGGAGGTGGCGGCGATCCTCGCCGCGGTCGCGGCATCCCTGCCGGGACCGGCGGTGGCGGAGCAGCACGTCGACGAGCTCCACGAGTGGGTGCACGCGGCCCGCCTCCGCTCGCACCGGGCCGGCTTCCAGCGAGGCCCATGGCGCCTCTCGGGGCGGATCACCCGACGCAGCCGAGCCTGACGCGCGCTCGCGCCTGACCGGTCGTCGCAGTGACCGTCGCCCACGCCGAGCTCATGAGCGTGGGGCCCGACGAAGTGGTGGTGACCTTCACGAGCGCGCCCGGGGAGCGCGTCACCACGCTCGTCGGAGCCCACGAGGTCACCACCGAAGGACCGTTCCACGACGCGCGCGTCACCGGCCTCGACCCCGACACCGAGTACCCACTCGAGGTGGAGGGCGCGGTTCCTGACGGGCGATGGCTTCCGGCGCGTGTCCGCACGCTGGCGCGACCCGCGGGTCGCTTGCTCGCCACCATCGCGACCGCGAACGACGTGCACTTCGGCGAGACCGAGTGCGGGAAGACCGGCGATCCGGCGACCGACGCGATCGGACCGATCCTGCGCCGCGAGCCGGGCGAGCCGCCCTACCCCGAGGTCATGAACGGCGCCGTGGTCGACGAGATGCTCACGCTCGGTCCCGACGTCGTCGTGGTGAAGGGCGACCTCACCGACACCGGCCGGCCCGAGGAGTACGAGGCGTTCCTCGCGTGCTACGGCCGCCTCGGTGCGCGCATGCACCACGTGCGCGGCAACCACGACGCCATGCGCGATCCCGAGCTCGCCCGGGAGGGCGCGCCCTACGCGCTCGCGCTCGGCGGCGTGACGTTGGCGGTGCTCGACACCACCGCGCCCGGACACGTCGGAGGGAGGCTCGACGCCGAGCAGCGTGGCTGGCTCGACGACCTCGCAGCCGCCACGTCCGATGCCGTGCTCGTGTTCGCGCACCACCCTCCCCTCAATCCGGACCCGAGGTACGGCTTGCCGACGGCCGACCACGACGCGCTGCTCGCGGTCTTCGCTCGCCGGGAGAACATCGTCGGGTACCTCGCCGGCCACACCCACACCAACCACGTCGTGCGCGAGCCCGCTGGACGCGACGTGCCCTGCGTCGAGGTCGCGTGCACCAAGGACTACCCCGGCGCATGGGCCGAGTACCGCGTCCACGAGGGCGGCTACACGCAGGTGATGCGCCGGGTCACCGCGCCCGCCGCCCGGGCGTGGTCGGAGCGCGGCCGGCACATGATCCAGGGGATCTACCGCGATCTCGTACTCGGCACCATCGCCGACCGCTGCTTCACCCAGGCCTTCTGAGGTTCATTGAGGAGTTGAACACCTCCAGCGTCGTCCATCCCGCAATGAATCAGGGATCGGCCCTTCCTTCGAGGTGCGCGACCGCGTCCTCGTCGCTGGCGAAGTAGCAGTCGTCGCCGAGGATCGCGCTGAGCCCGGAGGCGTCGAGCACGTCGCGCACGTCGTCGTGCACGTTGACGAGCAGGAGGCGAACGCCACGCTCGTGGAGCCGCTGCGCGACCAACCGCAGGGCGTGGTCGCCGGTGGCGTCGACGTCGTTGACCCCGGAGGCGTCGAGCACGACGGTGTGCACGTCGGGGCCGAGCGCTTCCAGCCGGTGCTCGATCGACTCCGCGCTCGTGTACACGAGCGGCGACTCGGGACGGATGATCACCGAACCCGGGAAGGTCTCCGCCGCCGGATGGCGGGAGAGCTCGACGAACGCGTCGGTGCCGGGCAGACGGCCGAGCTCGGGGATGCGCGGTTGCGTCACCCGGTAGATGATGAGGACGAGCGAGGCGACGGTCGTGAGCAGCACGCCGAACTCGAGCCCCAGCCCGACCGTCGACACGAACGCCAGCATCATGATCCAGAAGTCACTGCGCTTCACCCGCCACAAGCGACGCGCTTCGGTCACCTTGACGAACCCGATGACGGCGGCGATCACGATTCCCGCGAGCACTGCGATTGGGATGTCCGAGAACGCCTCGGGCACGAAGATCAGGAGGGGGGCCACCACGAGCGCGGTCACCACCCCGGAGAGCTGCGTGCGCGCCCCGGCGGCGTCGACGATCGACGATCGCGTGACCGCGCCGGTGACGATCATCCCCTGGAAGAGCCCGGCCGACGCGTTCGCGACCCCCAGCGCCACGAGCTCACCGTCGGTGGTCACGTCGTAGTGGTGCTTGCGGGCGTACTCGCGGGTGAGCGTGATCGACTCGAGGAAGCCCACGAACGTGATCGCGAACGCGGCCGGCAGCAGCGTCCGCACCACGTCCCAGTCGAGGGGCGGCACCGCCGGACCCGCGAGGCCGCTCGGAACGTGTCCGACGACCGCGATGCCCTCGTCCTGGAGCCCGAACGCGAGCACCGCCAGCGATCCTGCGATCACCAACGCCAGCGCGGTGGGGAGGCGCGGCCGGCGCCGCGCCACCAGGAGGATCACGATGGTGGCCAGCCCGATCGCGAGGGTGCTCCAGTCGACCTGGTCGAGGCGCTTCGCCCACTGGTACACGGTCTCGTAGGCGAGCGACTCCTGCGGCACGGAGAAGCCGAACAGCGGTCCGAGCTGGGTGGTGATGATGATCACCCCGACCGCGGAGATGAATCCGGCCATCAGCGGCTCGGACAAGAAGCGCATCAGGAAACCGAGCCGACCGAGTCCGAGCGCGAGGTGGATCGCGCCCACCAGCAGCGCGAGCGTCGCCGCATACGTCACGTAACGGGACGACCCCGCGGGGGCGAGCTTCGCCAGCGCGACCGCGCCGATGATCGAGATCGTCGCGAGCGGCCCGACGCTCAGCTGGCGTGACCGTCCGAAGAGCGCGTACGCGAGCACCGGTACGACCGACGCGTACAGGCCGACGACCGGGGGCAGGCCCGCGATGCTCGCGTAGGCCATCGACTGAGGCACGAGGATCGTCGCTCCGGTGATGCCGGCGACGACGTCGGGTACCAGATCGTCGCGCTGGTAACCGCGGACCCACTCCAGCATCGGGCGGATGCTACGACGCGCGTCAGCTGTGCTTGGCGGCGAAGCTCACCATCTGGAAGTACACCGTGAGCACCTTCTGCGAGTACCCGGGATCGGTCGCCCAGTTGCCGTTGCCCATCACGTTCCACGTCGGGGCGCGACCCTTCGCGAAGAACGTGTCGTACGAGCTCGCGGCCGCCACCGGGTCGGTCCCGTAGATCGTCGGCGACGGCGGATTGGCCAGGTTCGCGGCCCGTGACGTCGGATCGGCGTAGTTGCGCAGCAGCTGGATCTGACCGCGCACGCCGTCCCGGGGGGTCGGGAACCCGGGTTCCCCCTGGCAGCTGTCGCAGGCTCCGATCCCCGAGTAGTTGTTGTCCATCGCGTTGCCGAACGATCCGGTCTCGATGATCGACTGCGCGAAGGCGAGCTCGGGCCGGACGTGCTCGGCTTTGCCCTCGTCGAAGTAGATCTGGACGAGGTCGCCGATCGAGATGCCGCCGGAGAGCCGGTACTTCACGTTGCGCGACTCGAACCAGGCGGTGACTTCGGCGGGGGTCAACTCGGCGTCACCCATCACCGGGATCGCGCCCGCTTCGTCGAGCAGCTTCTTCTGGCGCGCGGTGAGCGCCTCGAGCGCGTCCTTCGCGTTCTCGAGCCGGTCCTTCTCGGCCTGCTCTGCCGCGCGGGACGCCTCGAGCTGCTTGCGCTGCGCGTCGAGCTGCTCCGACACCTTCTGCAGCCCGTCGACCGTGCCGGTGTCGGTCTGCGTCGCCGACTCCGCGTACTTCTTCGCCGCGCTGATGTCCTGGACGTGCTCGACGTCGGCGACCGCGGTGTTCGGCGTGTCCGCGTGCCGGTAGATGTACGCGGCACGTTCGCGGATGATCGACCGCATGCGTTCCATCTCGGCTCGCGTCGCGTCGAGCTTC
Organism: Acidimicrobiia bacterium; assembly: GCA_035763625.1. Classification (GTDB taxonomy): domain Bacteria; phylum Actinomycetota; class Acidimicrobiia; order IMCC26256; family DASPTH01; genus DASUAS01. Next base: position 10,873 of record DASUAS010000334.1, on the reverse strand, counting down.
TGCTGGGTCGAGTCGATCTCGACGCCGAGCGCAGCCAGGCGCTGCGTCGACTCGTCGACCTGCGCGCTGAGCTGCGTGAGCAGCTGCTGGTTCTGACTGACCTGGTTGGCCAGCGCCGCGAACGCGTCGGGATCGGGTTTGGGAGTCGTCGGCGCGGTCGGCGCGGTGGTCGTCGTCGTGGCGGGGATGGAGGTGGTGGTCGACGACGAGGTGGTGGTCGACGACTCCTGGGCGACGGCGGCACTGGCCGGGACGAGGAACACGCTGACCAGCGCACCCGCGACCAACGCGCGTGCCGGGAGCATGCCCCTCTATCGGCCGTGAGGCCGTTCGCGTTGAGTCCGCGGTCGGATCCGCCATTCCGGGCGCGAGTTCGTCCCGAGGGGAGTCGGTTGTAGAGAAGCCCGCCCTTGGCGGCGCCCCAACGATCTCCTCGGGACGAACTGCGACCCATTCTTCCCCATCTCGACGAGGTTTTCCACCCGGGGTCGGCAGTTGTCCACCTCGAGGTGTGGATAACGTGACGTCCGTGGCAGCCCCCGACACGATTCCGGGCCTCTTCGTGCGCACCGTCGCCGAGCGGGGTGGCGAGGTCGCGCTGCGCGCGAAGATCGGTGACGAGGTCCGCGTCCTCACCTACGACGACTACGCCGATCAGGCCACCCGGGTCGCCGCGGGTCTGCGGGCGCTCGGCGTCGGTCCCGGCGACCGGGTCGTGATGCTGCTCGGCAACCGGCCCGAGTTCCACGTCGCCGACCTGGGCGTGCTCCTGCTGGGCGCGACGCCGATCTCCATCTACAACTCGTCGTCCCCCGACCAGATCGCGTACCTGGTCGGGCACTCGGACGCGTCGGTCGCGATCGTCGAGGACTCCCAGTACCTCGAGCGCGTCCTCGAGGTGCGCGCCGACCTCCCGGCGCTGCGCCAGATCGTCGCGGTCGAACCCGTGGACGAGCCCGGGATCGAGTCGTGGGACGAACTGCTGTCGGCCGCGCCGGTCGGGCTCGAGGCCGCAGCGGCGATCGCGGCGCCGCACGACCTCGCGACGATCATCTACACGTCGGGCACCACCGGCGAGCCGAAAGGCGTGATGCTCGACCACCACAACATCTGCTTCACCGTCGACAGCCTTCGCCAGGCGCTCGGCTTCGCGCCCGATCGCTCGCGCATCGTGTCGTACCTCCCGATGGCGCACATCGCAGAGCGCATGACCACCTACTACGCAGGCATCGCGTTCGCGTACGAGGTGACGACGTGTCGCGACATACGACTGCTCGGCGCGCTGCTCGCGGAGACGCGTCCGCAGATCCTCTTCGGCGTGCCGCGCACGTACGAGAAGATCCACAGCGCGGTTCAGGCGGTGCTGGCGGCTGATCCCGGACGCGCCGAGCTGTTCGCGGAGGCGCTCGCGATCGGGGCACGCGTCGCCGAGCACCGCGCCCGCGGCGAGGAGCTCTCGGTGGAGCTGGCCGCAGAGTACGCGCGGGTCGACGCCGACTCGCTGCGCCCGGCGCGCCAGCTCCTGGGTCTCGACGACCTGCGCGTCGCGGTGACGTCGGCGGCGCCGATCCCGGTCGAGGTGTTGCAGTTCTTCCGCAGCGCGGGCGTGCCGCTGTCGGAGCTCTACGGCATGTCGGAGTCGTGCGGTCCCATCACCTGGGACCCGGTCCGGGTGAAGCCGGGCACGGTCGGCCGCGCGGTCCCGGGCGTGGAGCTGCGGCTGGCGGACGACGGCGAGGTCATCTGCCGGGGAGAGAACATGTTCCGGGGCTATCTGAAGGAGCCCGAACGCACCGCCGAGACGCTCGACGCCGACGGCTGGCTCCACACCGGCGACATCGGCGAGCTCGACGCCGAGGGCTACCTGCGCATCGTCGACCGCAAGAAGGAGCTCGTCATCACCGCCGGCGGCAAGAACGTGTCGCCCGCCAACCTCGAAGCGGCGCTGAAGGCGCAGCCGCTGATCGGCCAGGCGTGCGTGGTGGGTGACGGCGAGCCCTACATGGCGGCCCTCCTGGTGCTCGATCCCGACGTGGCGCCGGCGTGGGCGGCGAGCCACGGGGCGAGCGCGACGACGCTCGCCGCGCTGGCCGCCGATCCGGTGGTCCTGGCCGAGGTCGAACGCGAGGTCGCGGCCGCGAACGAGCGCTTCTCGCACGCCGAGGCGATCCGCGAGTTCACGGTGCTCCCCGACGAGTGGTTGCCTGACACCGAGGAGCTCACGCCCACGATGAAGCTCAAGCGGCGGGGCATCGCGAAGAAGTACGCACGTGAGATCGCCGCGCTCTACGACCGCTGATCGCGGGTGTGCCGGGAGCGGCTTCGGCTAGGCGGACTGCTCGGCGATCGCCACGTGGTCGCGCGCGTGACCGTCGCGGCGTGCCTGCTCGAGCGCGCGTCCGGCGCGCGCGACGAGCTCGGCGGCGTCGAGAGCGTGGGTCGGGTAGCACGCGATGCCCGCCGACACGGTGAGCGTGTCGCCCACCGCGCTCGTGCGCAGTGCGCCGCGGACCCGCTCCGCGACGACCAGCGCACCCGGTTCCGCGGTGTCGACCAGCACCGCCACCGCGACCGCGTCGCCGAGACGGAAGACCGCGTCGCTCTCGCGCAGCGTGCGCCAAGCGACCGCGCCCAGTGCGGTGAGGGCCTGCTCGCTCGCTCCAGGATCGGCGTCGCCGAGGTCGTCGACCTCCCAGAACACGACCGACACCGGCTGCACCTTGCGGCGGGCGGCCGCCACGACCTGCTGGAGCAGCACCGCGAGATGACGTTGGCGCAGCAGGCCCGACACGGGATCGATCTCCCAGTCCTCGGTGTCGGTGCCGGGCGGGAGGTCGGACAGCTCGTCGGCGCGCGTGGTCGCGAGCGTCTGCTCCTCGGCCACCTCGGCCTGCAGAGCCTCCAGCTCGCGCCGCAGGCGGCGGGCCTGGGCGCGCGCTTCCCAGAGCGAGTCCTCGGCGCGGCTGCGGCGCACGTCGACGAGCGCGCCCACGGCGGCTGCGCCGACGCCCACGGCCGCAGCCACGAGTCCGAGCAGCGCCTCGTCGGCGATCACCGCGGTGACGCCGATCACCACTGCGATCACCGCCAACGTGGCGCACGCGACGACGCCGTAGTTGTTGGCGCGTTCGGGCGCGGGGCTCATCGCGGCCTCATCGGGCTGTCACCAGCTCGGCGAGCTCGGCCACGATGTCGCTGAGCCGGAAGTCCTTGGGCGTGTAGACGCGTGAGACGCCGGCGGCGAGGAGCGCGGGTTGGTCGGCCTCGGGGATGATCCCGCCGACGACCACCGGCGCGTCGACGCCGTTGGCCCGCAGCAGTTCGATGGTCTCGGGCACCAGCGTGCGGTGGGATCCGGAGAGCACCGACAACCCCACCAGGTCGACGTCCTCGTCGCGGGCCGCCGCCGCGATCTGCTCGGGGGTGAGCCGAATCCCCTGGTAGACGACCTCCATGCCCGCGTCGCGGGCGGCGACCGCGATCTGTTCGGCGCCGTTGGAGTGGCCGTCGAGGCCGGGCTTGCCCACGAGGATGCGGATGGGATGCCCGAGCACGACCACGCGCTCCTGGACCCGGTTCCGGGCGCGCCGCATCGCGTCGCCTCCGGCGGCGTGGACGCCACCGACACCCGTCGGTGCGCGGTACTCGCCGAACACGTCGCGCAGCGCGCCGGCCCATTCGCCGACCGTGCCGCCCGCGCGCGCGAGCTCGACCGTCGCCGGCGTGAGGTTGTCGGTGCCGCGCGCCGTCTCGCGCACGACGTCGAGTGCACGTGCGACCGAGTCGCCGTCGCGCGCGGCGCGCCACGCGTCGAGCTGCTCGATCTCGTCGCGTTCGACGGACTCGTCGACGACGAGGATGTTCGCCTCCCCGTCGAGGGAGTCGGCGAGCGGCGACGGTGCCGTCTCGGAGTACGCGTTGACGCCCACGACGGTCAGGTCACCGGCCTCGATGCGGCGCACGCGCTCGGCGTTGCTCTGCACCAGACGTCGCTTCATCGGGTCGATCATGGCGAACGCGCCACCGCCGTCGAGCACCCACTGGAGCTCCGCTTCGGCGGCGTCGGCGATCTCGACGGTCTTCTGCTCCACCACGTGCGAACCGGCGAACAGGTCGTCGTACTCGAGCAGGTCGGTCTCGTACGCGAGGACCTGCTGGATGCGCAACGACCACTGCTGGTCCCACGGGCGTGGCAGGCCGAGCGCCTCGTTCCATGCCGGCAGCTGCACCGCGCGGGCCCGGGCGTCCTTCGAGAGGGTCACCCCGAGCGCCTCGAGCACGATGCGTTGCACGTTGTTCTCGGGTTGCGCCTCGGTGAGCCCGAGCGAGTTCACCTGCACGCCGTAGCGGAACCGGCGCAACTTCTCGTCGCTCACGCCGTAGCGCTCGGCGGTGATGCGGTCCCACAGGATCCCGAACGCCCGGAGCTTGCACATCTCCTCGACGAAGCGGATCCCCGCGTTCACGAAGAACGAGATGCGCCCCACGACCGCCGGGAGCTCGTCGGCGTCGACCTGACCCGACGCGCGCACGGCGTCGAGGACGTCGACCGCGGTGGCGAGCGCGTACGCGACCTCTTCGACCGGCGTCGCGCCCGCCTCCTGCAGGTGGTACGAGCACACGTTGATCGGGTTCCACTTCGGCACGTGCGCCACCGCGTGGCACACCAGATCCACGGTCAACCGCCGCGAAGCCTCGGGCCCGAAGATGTACGTCCCGCGCGAGAGGTACTCCTTCACGATGTCGTTCTGCGTCGTCCCGGCCAACCGGGCCGGGTCGACACCGCGCTCCTCGGCCAGCGCGAGGTACATCCCGAACAGCCACATCGCGGTGGCGTTGATCGTCATCGACGTGTTCATCTCGTCGAGCGGGATGCCGTCGAACAACGTCCGCATCGCCCCGAGATCGGGAACCGGCACACCGACCTTGCCCACCTCGCCCCGGGCGAGCGGATCGTCGGGGTCGTACCCCGTCTGCGTGGGGAGGTCGAACGCCACCGAGAGACCGGTCTGGCCCTTCGCCAGGTTGGAGCGGTACAGCTCGTTCGAGGCGCGCGCGGACGAGTGGCCCGAGTACGTCCGCATCAGCCAGGGTCGATCGGCCACGGTCACATTCTCCCCCATGCGGAGGGGGACCCCGGAACGGTTCGTCGAGCGGTCAGCGGCGGTGGTCGTAGAAGCCGGTGCCGGTCTTGCGGCCCAGGCGTTGCGCCGCGACCATCCGGCGCAGCAGCGGGGCGGGGGCGAAGTTCGGATCGTGGAACTCGGCGTACAGCGCCTCGAGGATGGCGAGGCTGGTGTCGAGGCCCACGAGGTCGAGCAGCTCGAGCGGGCCCATGGGGAAGTTGCAGCCGCCCTTCATCGCCGCGTCGATGTCGTCGCGCGACGCCACGCCGGCGTCGAAGAGGCGCACCGCGTTGTTGAGGTAAGGGAACAGAAGCGCGTTCACCACGAAGCCGGCCTGATCCTTCACCGTCACCGCGGTCTTGCCGCACGCCTCGACGAACGCACGCGCTTCGGCGAGGGTCGCGTCGGTGGTCGTGATCGCGGGGACGAGCTCGACCAGCGACATGGCGGGCGCGGGGTTGAAGAAGTGGATGCCGCAGACCCGCTCGGGCCGTTGCGTCACCATCGCCATCTCGACGACGGGCAGCGTCGAGGTGTTGGTGGCGAGGATGGCCGACGGCGTGCACACGCGGTCGAGGTCGCGGAAGAGATCCTGCTTGGTGGCCAGGTCCTCGACGATCGACTCGAGCACGAGGTCGCAGGCTGCGAGCTCCTCGACGGCGGTGACCGCGCTCACCCGGGCGCGCACCTCGGCCGCGGTGTCGTGCTCGATCCGCCCCTTCTCGACCTGCCGCGCCAGCGACGCATCGAGTCCCGCCACCATGGCGTCGGCACCGGCCTGGGTGCGGCTGCGCAGCACGACCTCGAAGCCCGAGGCCGCGGCCACTTCGGCCACGCCTGCACCCATGATCCCGGAACCGACCACACCGACGCGCTTGATCGCCACCTCACGCTCCCCCGTCGTGGAACGACACGCGGACCTGTCGTACGAGAGCGGCCAGGTTACCAGCCGGTAACTTACGGCGTCGCCATCGGGCGGTCCGGCTAGTCTCCGGCCCGATGGGAGCCCGCCACGCCGCCGGGACGCTCGCGCTGGTCGGGGGCGGGGAGTGGGGCCCGGGCGCGCGTGACTTCGACGCCGAGCTGCTGGCCCGCAGCGGTTCCGGCCCGGTGCTGGTGCTGCCGACCGCGGCCGCGTACGAGCACCCGGAGCGGGTGGGCGAGCGCGCCGAGGCGTACTTCGGCGGCCTGGGTGCCGAGGTGCGCACCCTCCCGGTGCTGCACCGGTCCGAGGCCGAAGACCACGCGCTGGCCAAGACGGTGCGCTCGGCCGCCTTCGTGTACCTGGCCGACGGCTCCCCGCTGCACCTGCGGTCGGTGCTCAAGGACTCCGCCCTCTTCGACGCCCTGCTCGCGGCCTACCACTCCGGTGGAGTGCTGGCCGCGTCCGGTGCCGGCGCCACGCTCCTGTGCGATCCGATGGTCGACCCGCGGGGCGGCGCCTACACCGTCGGACTCGGGGTGGTGAAGAACCTCGCCGTGTTCCCGTACCACGGCACCGCCGCCAAACACCTGCGGGAACGTTCGATCGACCTCCTGCCGCGCACTGCCGTCCTCGCCGGCATCGACGAGGAGACGGCGTTGATCAAGGGGCCCGACGGGTGGTCGGTCGCGGGCGCGGGCACGGTGACGCTCTACGCGAGCGGAGGTACCACCACGTACGCGCCCGGCGACGTGCCCGCCGGCCTCCCTGCCTGACCGGCCCGCTCGATCGCCCGCCTGACCGGCCGGACGCGAGCGACGGGGGTCAGTCCCGAAGTTGCTGCGCCAGGTAATTGACCTCGCCCAGCTTGGCGACGAGACCCAGCTGCGTCTCGAGCCAGTCGGCGTGCTCCTCTTCGCCGTCGAGGATGTGCTCGAGGAGCTCCCGGGTGCCGTTGTCGCCGAGGTCGCGGCACGTGGCGATGCCGAGGTTGAGACGATCGATCGACTCGTACTCGAGGTCGAGGGCGAGCTGCAGCTTCTCGGGCACCGTCTCGCCGACGCGCACCGTGCTGAGCCGCTGGAGGTTCGGCACGCCTTCGAGGAAGAGGATGCGACCCATGAGCTCGTCGGCGTCCTTCATCTCGTCGATCGACTCGTCGCGGTAGTGCTTCGCGAGCGCCTCGTAGCCCCAGTTGTCGAGCATCTTCGAGTCGACGAAGTACTGGTTCACCGACGTGAGCTCGGCGGTCAGGACCTCGTTGAGCAGCTCGGTGATGGCGGCGTCACGTTGCATGCGCCGAGACTACCGATGCGCAGTGGCGAGTTCCCGGGGGCGATGGTGCTCGAGCAGCTCCTCGAGCGCTGGCCAGCACCCCCCACACTCGGCACCGGCGCCGCAGCGGGCAGCCAGCTCCTCGATCGTGGTCGCACCGCGCTCCACCTCGCTGTCGATCGTGTGATCGGTGACCGCGCGGCAGTGGCACACGTACATCGACTCACAGGTTAGGGCAGCCTGACCTGATCGTCAAGGGGCGGCCGCAGGACTACGGCGCCAGGGTCGTCGGTGCGGCCGTCGTGGTCGTCGCCGGCGTCTCCGAGATGGTGATCTTCTTGATCGTCACCTTCTTGGTGGGAGTGCCGTCACCGCTCGCGGGGGCGAGGGCGTCGATCTTCTGGGCCACGTCGAGGCCCTGGGTCACGGTGCCGATCCCGGCGTAGTCGGCGGGCAGGTCCAGGTTCGACGAACCGGTCACGATGAAGAACTGCGAGCCCGCCGTCCCCGTCGGCTCGTTCCCCGCCTTGGCGAACGCGACCGCGCCGACCGGATACGCGGGCGTGGTCGTGGGCACCTCACCCACGACGGAGTAGCCGGGACCCCCGGCCGTGGTGTTGTCCGGGCTGCCGGTCTGGATCACGAAGTCCTTGGCGGCCCGGTTGAAGCGCAGCCCGTCGTAGAACTTGTTCTTCGCGAGGAAGACGAAGTTGTTCACCGACGTCGGGTACTGCGCGGCATCGAGGCCGACGACGATGGTGCCCTCGGACGTGTCGATGGTCGCGGTGTACGCCGCCGTCGGGTCGATGGTCTGCTCCGGCGCCTTGGCGTAGCTGCGCTTGATGTCGTTGGTCGACGACGACGTGTTCTTGCTGTCGTTGCTGTTCGTCAGCTGGAGGATCACGAAGAGCACGACGAGGGGGACGAGGAGCAGCGCGAAGTTCCGGATGGTGCGGTTGCGGCGATGCCGCTTCGCCTCCTCCTCCATGGCGGCCCGGCGGGCATCCCGGTTCTGGTGTTGACGCTCTCGTTTGGTGGCCTTGGGCACGGCGGGGGAGTCTACCGACGCCGAATCCGGCCAAAGGATCGAGGTCGCACCTCGTACCATGGTCGGTCGTGAGCCTGCTCGTGCAGAAGTTCGGCGGCACCTCCGTTGCCGATCCCGACCGCATCCGCGCCGTCGCTGAGCACATCGTGCGCACCCGGCGCGCGGGCAACGACGTCGTGGTCGTCGTCTCCGCGATGGGCAGGACCACCGACGACCTCGAGCGGCTCGCGCACCAGGTGTCGGGCGACCCGACCGCCCGCGAGATGGACATGCTGCTCACGTCGGGGGAGCGCATCTCGATCGCCCTCCTCTGCATGGCCATCATCGACCTCGGCGAGCCGGCCGTGTCCTTCACCGGCTCCCAGGCCGGCATCGTCACCGACACCGTCCACCGCAAGGCGAAGATCCTCGAGATCCGTGGTGACCGCGTGCGCGCCGCGCTCGACGCGGGCAGCGTCGCCGTCGTCGCCGGATTCCAGGGCGTGTCGACCGAGAGCGCCATCACCACGCTGGGTCGTGGCGGCTCCGACACCACCGCGGTCGCGCTGGCCGCTGCGCTCGAAGCCGACGTGTGTGAGATCTACACCGACGTGTCCGGCGTCTACACCGCGGACCCGCGCATCGTCCCCGAGGCCCGGCGACTCGAGCGCCTGTCCTACCACGAGATGCTCGAGATGTCCGCCACCGGTGGCCGGGTGCTCGCGCTGCGCTCGGTCGAGTTCGCCCGCAACTACCAGGTCCCCGTCCACGTGCGTTCGAGCTTCACGTGGGAGACCGGCACCTGGGTGCACGACGAGGAGCACGCAATGGAAGCGCCGATCATCTCGGGCGTCACCCACGACGTCTCGGAGGCGAAGGTCACGATCTTCCGGGTGCCCGACAAGCCCGGCATCGCCGCCAAGGTGTTCCGCTCGCTCGCCGACGAGAACCTCAACGTCGACATGATCGAGCAGAACGTCTCGACCGACGGCCACACCGACATCTCGTTCACGGTGCCGCGCGACGAGCTCACCCGCACGATGGAGGTCGTCGACAAGATCGTGGTCGAGATCGAGGCCGGAGGTGCGAACTTCGACGACGCCATCGGCCGCGTGTCGCTGGTGGGTGCGGGAATGAAGAGCAACCCCGGTGTCGCGGCGCAGATGTTCGAGACGCTCGCGACCGAGGCCGTCAACATCGAGATGATCTCCACGTCGACGATCCGCATCTCCTGTGTCGTGCACGAGGACGACGTCGAGCGCGCGGTGCGCGCGCTGCACGCCACGTTCGAGCTCGAGGGCGCCCCGTGACGAGCGGTTCGAGGGTCGGCGTGGTGGGCGCCACCGGTCTGGTCGGCACCGAGATGCTGCGCCTGCTCGGCGAGCGCAACTTCCCGGTCGACGAGCTGCGTGTCTACGCATCGTCGCGCTCGGAGGGCCGCGCGCTGCCGTTCAAGGGCGCCGACGCCGTGTGCCAGGTGCTCGCAGACGGCTGCTTCGACGGGCTCGACCTCGTGGTGATCGACGTCGACGACCCGCTCGCGCTCGAGTGGGCACCGCGCGCGGCGGCGGCCGGCGCTCGCGTGGTCGACAACTCGGCCGCGTTCCGCACCGATCCCGACGTGCCGTTGGTGGTGAGCGAGGTCAACCCCGACGACGTGCGCGACCTGCCGAAGGGGATCGTGTCCTGCCCGAACTGCACGACGATGGTGTTGGTGACCGCGCTGGCGCCGCTGCATCGCGCCGCGGGGATCGAGCGATTGGTGGTGTCGACCTATCAATCGGTGTCGGGCGCCGGGCAGTCGGGCATGCGCGAGCTCGAGGAGCAGTGGACGAAGGGCGCGGGCCAGATGGACCGCTACGCGCGCGCCGCCACCGTCGAGGGTGCGCTCGAGGGCGGCGAGGTCTGGGGCCGTCCGATCGCCGGCAACGTGATCCCGCTCGCCGGCTCGGTGAAGGATGCCGGCTACACGAGCGAGGAGTGGAAGCTCCTGCACGAGAGCCGCAAGATCCTGCACGCGCCGGAGCTGCGCGCCACCGCGACCTGCGTGCGCGTGCCCGTGTACGTCGGCCACGCGATGACCGCGAACGTGCAGTTCGCGCAGCCGTTGTCGAAGCGCGACGCTGCCGCGCTGCTCGCGGAGGCGCCCGGTGTGCGACTGGTCGACGGTGGCGACGGTTCACCGACACCCCTGGAGGGTGCCGGCATCGATCCGGTGCTCGTCGGTCGCCTGCGGGAGGATCCGTCGCAACCCGACACGCTCGACCTCTGGGTCACGGGCGACAACCTGCGCAAGGGCGCGGCGTTGAACGCAGTGCAGCTCGCCGAACTGCTGGCCGACGACTGACCTTCCCGACGATGGAGGATCAGTTGGAGCTCGGGTCGCCGAGCTCGCCGGCGGCGGGGCCGTCGCGTGCGGGGCGCTGCCTGTTGCCGTAGAGGCTCACGAGCCGGGCCACCAGCGTCACCAGGAAGATCTGGCCGGCCACGGCTTCGAAGGTCACGAGCACGCGTCCGGTGCTC
>DASUAS010000333.1:0-2110 GCA_035763625.1 Acidimicrobiia bacterium | reverse complement strand
CGGCCGAGGTGAAGCGCATCACCGCCGCCGCCCTGGACCGGTTCTCGGATGCCGCGTCGATGCCCGGCGTGCAAAGCCGCGCGTTCTGACGCGCCCGCGTGCCGAACCGCGATGGTTGGGAAGCGCTACGCGGTGGGCTCGCGTCGGCGCAGACGTTGCAGCCCGTCGTAGGCGGCGTACTTGTACGCGTCGGCGCGGGTGGGGAAGTTGAACGTGGTGTCGATGAACTCGTCGATGGTCGCGCCGCGGTGCAGCACCGCCTGGGCGACATGGATGAGCTCAGTGGCCTCCTCGCCGAGGATGTGCGCGCCGAGCAGCTTCTTGTCCGACGCCCGGAACACCAGCTTCACCAACCCGTCGGTGCCGCCGGCGATCATCGCCCGGGCGTTCCCGGCGAAGAACGCGGTCCCGGTCTCCACGTCGTCGCCACCCGACGGATCCTCACCACGGGCCGCTTCCTCGGTGAGGCCGACCATGGCGACCTCGGGCAACGTGTAGATCCCCGTCGGGACCACCGCGTCGAGCTGCTCCTTGAACGGGATGTCGAACGCCCGGCACATCGCCACCCGGGCGCCTTCCATCGCGACCGACGCGAGCCCGGGCGGACCGGTCACGTCGCCGGCCGCGTAGATGCCCGGGCACGTGGTCTCGAAGCGGTCGTCCACCTGCACCCGCCCGCGCTCGTCGGCGGTCACTCCCGCCGCGTCGAGCCCGAGGCCCTCGACGTTGCCGCACCGTCCACCCGCGTGGATCACCGCGTCGGGCCGGATGATCTCGTCGCCGACGTGCACGCCCAATCCGTCGTCGTCACGCGCGATGCCCTGCGTCGTCGTGCCCAGCAGGAGCCGCGCCCCCGAGTCGCGGAGGCTGTCGGCGAGCGCCTCGGAGATGTCGTGGTCGAGCATCGGGAGCAGCCGGCTGCCGCGGGAGATCACCGTCACGCGTGATCCGAGGTCGGCGAAGATCGACGCGTACTCCGCGCCGACCGCACCGCCGCCCACCACCACGAGGTGCTCGGGAAGTCGCTCGAGGGACAGGATGCCCTCGGAGTCGTAGACGTCGGGGTCGTCGAACGGCACGTCGGGCGCGTGGAAGGGACGGGAGCCCGTGGCGAGCAGGACCCGATGGGCCGAGAGGCGGCGCTCGGTGCCGTCGTCGTCGGTGACGACCACGGTGTGCCGCTCGCCGTCGCTCCCTCCGAGGCGCGCACTGCCGTGGACGAGCTCCACACCATGACGCTCGAAGTTCGCCGCCACCGCGCGTTGCATCGTGGTGACGACGTCGGTGATGCGCGCCCGGAGGCGGTTCATGATGAGATCGGGCGCGAGGCTGATCCCGACGCCGTACACGTCGCGTCGTGACCAGCCGGTGAGGTAGACCGCGGTGTCGCGCAGCGCCTTCACCGGGACTCCTGACACCTCGATGGCCGCGCCGCCGACGTCCTTCCTCCGCTCGACGACCGCGACCGAATGACCGAAGTACGCGGCCTGGCTCGCGCCCTTGTCGCCGGCAGGTCCCGAGCCGATCACCACGAGGTCGAATTCGTCCACCACCGACAGGAACGTAGCAACGTCTGGTCGACCACCCCTGGGTGTGGCGATCGAGGGCAAGGTGCACGACCCGGTGCTCGGGATCCAGGGCCGACAGCTGGCGGTCGTCCCTGTCGGTGACCGCACCCTGGTGAAGAGGTTCCGCGGAACACCGGGTCCGCGGGGACGGCGCGGTCGGCCGCGCCGGTTCGGCGATCGAGTCGAGCGAGACGGACTCACGATGGAGTTCCACTCGATGCACCGGCCGCTGGAGACGTACACCGACGCGTTGCACGCGTCGCGGTTCACCGTCGACGTCCTGCGCGAGCCGGTGCCCGACGCCGACGCCGTCGCCCGGTACCCGCGTCTCGCGCGCGAGGTGCGTGTGCCCTGGTACCTGCACCTCCGCGCGACCCGCACCTGAGAGGCTCGGATCGTGCGCCAAAGGGTCGCGATCTGGAACGTGTTCGTGCCATTCCGCGCCGCTTGGGCGGGCGAGGACCGGCGCGGCGGCCTCTGCGGCCGTCGAGGCGCGAGACGGGTAACCTGCCTTCGGCCCAGGAGCGAGGAAATGAACGAGC
>DASUAS010000332.1:0-3354 GCA_035763625.1 Acidimicrobiia bacterium | reverse complement strand
GTCCGCCCCGCCCTGCGCATGTTCGACCGCGCGCTCGCTGATCACTGCGGGCGGTCGTTCCTCGACGTGTTCAAGATCGGGTACGCGTTCTTGACCACGCCGACGGCCGACGCGGGCGTGTCCCCGGTCGACCTCGGTGTGCTGCAGCCGACCGAGATGGTCAGCACCGACGACCGGATCTGGCTCATGTCGCAGCGTTCGGAGGATCCTCAGGACGGTTGTGAGCTCGCGCGCGTGGACCCGCTCACGGGCGCGACCTCAACGACCCCGCTTCCCACCTGCGCATTCAACGGCGTCGCCGGTGACGACGGCGCGCTCTACTTCGAGACGGCGACGATCGCGCCCGACTCCTTGACGCACGAGATCCGGATCGTGAAGGTCGATGCCGCCACCGGCGCCGCGCAGACGCTCGACCCGATCGCGATGCGGGTCGAGGGCACCGCGAGCGGGCACACGCAACTCGCGTACGCCGACGGCTCGCTGTGGCTCTGGGGAACGGTGGAGGGAAGCAGCGAGATCCACGAAGTGTCGACCCAGACGGGCGAGGTCGAGCGCGTGATCACGAACGCGCCGGCGATCGGCGGGACCGAGCCGGTCATGGCGGCGACCCCCGGCCAGCTGTGGCTGGCGGGCGGACCGGGCGTGCCACCCACGCTGGCCCGGCTCGACACCACCACCGGCTCGCTCACGAACGGGCCGTCGCTGGCCGCCGACGCACCCGGGACGGTCGAGTGGCTGGCCTCGCGGGGGAACGAGGTCGACGTCGGCGTGCTCGGAACCGGGCTCACCGGCACGACGCCGCGCTCGCACATCGTGGCGGTGGCGACCGACGGTTCGGTCCTGCACAACGTCGAGGTCGACGACGTGGGCGGCCAGGTGGTGGCCACGAGCGGGACCCTCTGGACGCTCATGGCCTCGAGCCACTGCGAACACATCGTGCTCTCGTGGATCGACACGTCGACGTTCACGCCCGTGCGGATCCACTCCTTTCCCGGGAGCGCGCCGTGTACCGCCAGCGGACCGCGCCACCTCGCGGCGGTCGGGCCGCACGTGTTCGTGCTCGACCAGGGCCTGTACCGGGTGACGCTCTAGGACGATCCCGCCCGGAGGCGGGCCCAGTTGCGCTTGCCCAACTGCAGCGTCGCGCCGTCGACCGCGGCCGGCGTCACCTCGAGCTCGGGCTCGTCGACGACCCGGCCATCGAGCTTCACCCCGCCCTGCTGGATCTTGCGGGTGCCCTCCTTGTTGGACGGCACCGCCTTCGGGAACGCGAGGTGCAGCACGTTGGCCAGACGGATCCGGCCGTCGCGCAGCTCGGCGGCCGGGATGACGAACTCGGCGATCTCGTCGGGCACGTCGTGCGAGCGGAAGACCTTGTCGAACTCGGCCTGGGCGGCCTCGCCGGCGCCCTCGCCGTGGTACAGGTCGACCACCGTCCGAGCCAGCAGGCGCTTGGCGTCGACCGGCGCGAGGGAGCCGTCGGCCAACGCGGTCGTCACCTCGTCGATGCGGTCGGGGTGCCACCCGGTCGTCAGCGTGAAGTATCGGGGCATGAGCTCGTCGGGCAGCGAGAGGAGCTTGCCGAACTGCTCCCCTGGCGCCTCGGCGATGCCGACGAAGTTGCCCAGCGACTTCGACATCTTGTTCACGCCGTCGAGGCCCTCGAGCAGCGGCGTGGTGAGGACGCACTGGCCGTCCTGGCCCTCCTGCTCCTGCAGCGTGCGCCCCATGAGGTTGTTGAACAGCTGGTCGGTACCACCGAGCTCGACGTCGGCCTCGACCATCACCGAGTCCCAGCCCTGGAGCAGCGGGTACAGGAACTCCATCACCGAGATGGCGACGCCGTCGCGGTAGCGCCGGGAGAAGTCGTCGCGCTCGAGCATGCGGGCGACGGTCGTGCGCGACGCGAGGCGCAGCACGTCCTCGATGCCCATCATGCCCAGCCACTCGGAGTTGCGACGGATCTCGAGCGGCTCGTCGAGCAGGATGCGACGCGCCTGCTCCACGTACGTGGCGGCGAACTCCTCGACCTCTTCCTTCGACAGGCGGGGGCGGGTGGCCGACTTGCCCGACGGATCACCGACCTGGGCGGTGAAGTCGCCGATGATGAGGACGGCGGTGTGGCCGAGCTCCTGGAACTGGCGCAGCTTGCGCAGCACCACCGCGAACCCCAGGTGGATGTCGGACGCGGTCGGGTCGATGCCGAGCTTGACGCGCAGCGATCGCCCGCTCGCGAGCTTGCGACGGAAGTCGGCCTCGGTGATGAGGTCGACCGCGCCGGTGCGCACGATGCGCAGCTGTTCGTCGACGGGAAGCGTGGGACCGGGCATGACCCGGAAACGCTATCGGCTCAGGTTGGGGTCACCGGGGACGAAGAAGCGCCACGGATGGTCGTCGCCGCGTCCGACGGCGAGGCCGATCCGCGTCGAGACGCCGGGAGCCGCGGGCGGCGCGACGCCGTCGTCGACGATGCGCAACCGACCGCGCACGAGGTCGTTCCCGTTGTCGACTTTGGTGATGCCGAACGCCTGGCACAGCCGGGCCGGGCCGGCGAGGAGGTCGCGGTCGCGGCGCGCCTTCACCCGCCGCTCGCGCATCACGTCGATGCCGTCGACCGGCGCGGCGGCACGGAGGAGCACCGCAGCGGCGTCGCCGTCCTTGGTGGCGACGACGTTGGCGCACCAGTGCATCCCGTAGGTGAAGTACACGTAGAGGTGACCGGGCGGGCCGAACATCACCTCGGTGCGCGGCGTCATCCCCCGGTACGCGTGGCTCCCGGGGTCCTCGGACCCGCAGTACGCCTCGACCTCGACCAGCCGGGCGGCCAACCGCACGCCGTCGTCGGTCCGGGTGACGAGCAGCTTGTTGAGCAGCAGCGGCGCGAGCTCGCGCGAATCACGCGCGTAGAACGACCTCGGGAGTGCCTTCACCCGGAGCGGGCGAGCCAGCGTGCCTGGTCTTCCAGCGTGGCGCGCGCCTTGACCAGCTGCTCCGCGACCGACGCCGGTCCGGCACCGCCCTTGGTGGTGCGTCGGAGCACCGCGGCACCCGGCTCGAGCAGGGCGAGCGCCTCGGGTCCGAGGTCGGGCTCGGTGAGGACCAGCTCGTCGAGGCCCACACCCCGCTCGGTCGACGCCCGCACCAGCGCGCCGACCCGGGCGTGCGCGTCGCGGAACGGCACGCCCCGCTGCACCATCCACTCGGCCAGGTCGACGGCGGCGACGTGCTGCCCGTCGGCGGCGGCCTGCATGCGCGCGGGGACGACCTCGGCGGTGGCCAGCAGCCCGGCGACGGCACCGAGTGCGAGCCGGCACTGGTCGAGCGCGTCGAACAGCGGCTCCTTGTCCTCCTGCA
>DASUAS010000331.1:0-6857 GCA_035763625.1 Acidimicrobiia bacterium | reverse complement strand
ATGGGTTTCCCTCCCCGTCGAAGCGGCCTTCTCGGCCGTGTGGGAGGTTCAGACGGACCGCGTGCGCGCCGAGTTCCCGGAGATCGGGAGAAGCTCCAAGGGAGCGGTGGTGCGGCTCAGCCGGTCGCGGCGACCCGTTCGAGCGGTACGTGGTGGCGGGGTTCTGGGCCGACTCCTCCTTGCCGCGGTGGCGGTACTGCATGACGAAGTTCCCGTCGAACACGATCGACTCCGCGCCGTTGCCCTTGATCTCGATCATGGGCGGTGAATCGAGCGAGGCCCGCTACGTTGCCGGGATGCCCGAGCTGCACGCGCGCGTCGACGCCCGGGTCCTCGACGCGCTCGAGGCGCTGGTCCGCACCAGCGGCGCGCCGCGCGACCACCTGGTCGAGCGTGCGCTCGCGGAGTACCTCGGGATCGAGCACCACACGCTCTACCAGGTGTCCACCGCGGGCGCGCTCGTCGAGGGCATCTACCAGGGCGCGGTGTCCGTCGGCCTCGTACGGGAGCACGGCGACTTCGGGTTGGGCACGTTCGAAGGCCTCGACGGCGAGATGGTGGTGCTCGACGGGCACGTGCACCGCGTGTCGTCGACCGGCGAGGTGCACGAGGTGGCCGACGACATCACCACGCCGTTCGCGGTGGTGACCCGCTTCGGCGATCCCGAACCGGTCGTGCTCGAAGCGGTCGAGGGCCTCGCGGCGCTCACCGCCGCGGTCGACACGATGCGCGACTCCGCCAACGTCTTCTTCGCGGTGCGCGTCGACGGTCACTTCGACGCGGTGCACGTGCGCGCCGCGTGCCGCACCGCGCCCGGAGTTCCTCTCGCGGTCGCCACCGAGCACCAGGCCGAGTTCGAGCTCACCGCGGTCGACGGCACCCTGGTCGGGTTCTGGTCACCGCCGTACGCTTCGGGCGTGGAGATCGCGGGCTACCACCTGCACTTCCTCAGCGCCGACCGACGGGCCGGCGGCCACGTGCTCGACTGCCGCGGTCGCGGGCTGCGTGTGCGCGTGCAGGAGGAGTCCGACGTGCACCTCGCGCTGCCCGACACCACCGCGTTCCGCGCCGCCGACCTCACCGGCGACCCGACCGCCGACCTCGACCGGGCCGAGCACTGACGTGATCCACCACGAACACGTCGGCACCAACGGCCTCCGCATGCACGTGGCCGAAGCCGGTCCCGACGACGGTCCCGCGGTCGTGCTGTGCCACGGGTTCCCCGAGTGCTGGTACTCGTGGCGTCACCAGCTCGAAGCCCTCGGCGACGCCGGCTACCACGTGCTCGCGCCCGATCAGCGCGGCTACGGCACCACCGACCGCCCGCTCGCGGTCGAGGCGTACACGCAGCTCCACCTGGTCGGCGACATCGTCGGGTTGCTCGACGCGTACGGGATCGACCGCGCGGTCGTCGTCGGTCACGACTGGGGTGGCCCGGTGGCGTGGCATTGCGCGTTGCTGCGCCCCGATCGCTTCGCCGCGGTCGCGGCGTTGAGCATCCACTTCTCCGGCGTCGCCGCGGTGCCCACGCCGCGGGTCGCGCCGACCGAGGCGATGCGGGCCTTCCTCGGCGACGGGTTCCTCTACATCCTCCACTTCCAGGAGCCCGGCGTCGCCGAGCGCGAGCTCGACGCCGATCTCCGTCGCACGCTCGGCGCCATCCTCTACGGCCTGTCCGGTGATCTCCCGGGCGACCAGTACCGGTTCTTCGACCCGTCGGCGACCGGGTTCTTCGACGTGGTGCGCGAGCTGCCCGGTCCGCTGCCGTGGCTCTCCGAGGCCGACCTCGACGTGTTCGTCGACTCGTTCCGCCACCACGGCACCTTCGCCGGCGGCATCAACTGGTATCGCAACATCGACCGCAACCAGGAGCTGCTCGCCGCGTTCGCGGGCAAGCAGGTCGAGCAGGCGGCGCTGTTCATCGGCGCCGAGCACGACTCGATCTTCGGTCAGACCCCGGAGGCGGTCGCGGCCACCCGCAGCGCGGTGCCGAACCTGCGCGACCCGGTGTGGATCGCGGGCTCGGGCCACTGGATCCAGCAGGAGCGCCCGGCCGAGGTCAACGCCGCGCTGCTGGGGTTCCTGGCGTCGCTGCCGGGGTGGGAAGCGCCAGCAGGCTGACCGCCTGCTCGGTGGTCGCGATGGGCCGGCCCACGTCGTCGGCCAGCGCGACCGCCTGCTCGACGAGTTCGACGTTGGTGGGGGAGTGCGACGGGTCGTAGTGCTCCTCGAGCCCGACGTGCAGGTGACCGCCGCGTTCGAGGGCGAGGCGCGCCACCGGCGTCGCCATCAGGTCGCCGCCCCAGACCGACACCGACCACGGCAGCCCGGTGCCGTCGAGCATGTCGAGGTAGGCGAGCAGCGCGTTGGCGGTCGGCGGCAGGCCGAAGGTCACACCCTGTCCCCGCGCCCACATGCCCCACTCGCCGCCGAAGTACAGCTTCACCATCGACCCCGCCGGGAGGCGACCGGCGCGCGCGTAGGCGAGCACGCACTGGAGGAACCCGGGCTCGTAGATCGCGAGCTGCGGACCCCAGCGGTGCGCGTCGCACGTCGCGAACGCCTCGCGGATGTCGGCGTAGGAGTTGGCGTACACGCTGCCCTCGGGCAGGCCGTCGGCGTCGGGTGATCCGAGGTTGGTGGAGCCGGGGTCGACGACCGCGAGGCGCAGCGGGACCTGCTCGGCGATGAGCTCGACGTGCTCGAGCTTCGCCCGCGCGCCGGGCGCCGCGCATAGGGTGGGGTACCACAGCACGTCGGGCCGTTCGGCGAGCAGCGGTGCCCACGCCGCCAGGTACGCGTCGGCCGCGGCCTGGCCGGTCAACCGGATGTCGTGGTTGTGGGCGTGCACGATCGTCGCCCCGGCGTCGAAGCACCGGAGCGCGTCGGCGCGGATCTCCTCCGGGGTCGACGGCACGTTCGGATTGCGCGCCGTGGTGGTGCCGCCGTTGATCGCCGCTTCGATGAGCACGGGCTGCGCCGCGTGCTCGGCCTGCTGAGTCGCCACGCCGCGATCCTCGCGCGCTCAGGCGCTGCGCGCCGCCACCGAGTCAACCCTCTCGACCGTCTCGGCCGTCTCCGCGGTCGGTCCGTCGCCCCCGATCACGCCGTCGACGAACGTGACCCGGTTGGTGCGCACCGCAGGGACCCGCGCGCCGGGCACGATGACGCCCACCAGGTTGAGCGGATCGGTGGCGTTGACGGTGACCCGTTCGCCGTCGCGCGACGATCGCCGCACCTGCGTGAGCTGCTCGTGGGCGGCGGGCAGCGCGTACTGCTCACCGCTGAACCCGCTGACGAAGCGGCCCCCTCGCACGAGGCCGCGGTCTTCGAGGCGTCGCAACGCCCACTGCAGGTCGCGCCACGGGAACCGCAGGGAGTCGTGCTGCACCAGGTCGCGGAAGACGACGCCCCAGCGGTGCAGCAGCAGCTCCGCCACCGCCTCCGCCAGCTCGTCGCGGTCGGACGCGGCGAGCTCGCCCGTGGAGAGGTCAGGTTGCGCGACCGACTCCGCGTTGGGCACCAGCGACCACCGTCCGGCGGCGGCGGTGGCGAGCCGGGGCCCGCGTGACAGGCGCGAGAACCGTCGACCTTCCGACGACCGACGGCCGGTCGGCGCGACCCGCGACCGGATGGCGCCGAACCCGTCGGACATCACCAGCCCGCGGGCGACGCCGTCCCACAGGGCACGTTCGATGTCTTCCGGGAGGCGGTTGGTGGCGGCGCCGAGCTCGCTGGCGAAGCACGCGCCACGCTCGCGCAGCACCTCGATCACCTCGGCGGTGGCCCCCACCACCGGCTCGCCGGGATCGCCGCTCGCGCGCGCTGCCATCAGCAACCACGGCAGGTCGACCCGGGCGACCAACGAGATCGGCGTGGCCTTCGACGGCGCGACCGCGGGCGCGTCGACCGCGCGCGCGGGCGGGTTGGTACGCAGCCATGCGACCTCGCCGTCGTGGCACAACCGGTCGAGCCAGGCGGGTTCGTAGCGGCGCAACCGGGACCCGAGGAGGTCGGGCTCCCACGCGACCGCGGCGGCGTCGAAGCCCTGCAGCTGCTCGACCACTGTGAGCAGACCGACCTCGCCCGCCAGCTGCGTGCCCGGCGCCACGTGCTGCCAGCGAAGCAGGAAGCGCATGAAGTCCTGCGCGGTCGCCGGCTCCACTCCACCCCGACGCGTACGCCGCGAGTAGGAGTGCATCCGCGCGAGCAACCGCCGCGACACCCACTCGGTGTCGAGCGCGTCGGGCGTGTACGAACCCTGCAGCGCGAAGCCGCTCTGCTCCAGGTACGCGAGCCCGGCGCTCACCCGACCCGGCGTGAGCGTGGTGGCCGCGGCCAGACCGTCCACCGTGGTGATCCCGCTGATCTCGAGGTGGCCGCGCAGCACCAGCGCGATGGCCTCCTCGTCGTCGGCGAACGCGTGGCCGGCGTCGTCTTCGCGTTCGGTCGCGCACCACAGGTCGTCGTCGCGCGGGCGGAACAGCACCGCCCGCCCACGCGCGGTGAGCTCGTCGAACAGGCTCTGCCAGTCGGGGCGCGGTCGCACCACCACCAGCGACGCCAGGAGGTCGGCGAGGTCGTCGGCGGTCTCGGGCTCGGCGGTGATCTCGCCGTGCACCTGCTCGATCGCCGCCGGATCCAACGCGCCGATGGCGGCGAGGTCGACGGCGAGGCCGCGCCGCAACGTGACCGCGTTGGTGCGCCGGTTCTGCAGCTCCTCGTCGTCGAGGAAGGCGTAGGGCCGCGCGGTGAGGATCTCGTGGGCGAGCACCGACGGCTCGGTGGTGTCGGCGAAGTGCACCTGGACCTCGCCCGCCTCCATCCGCTCGAGCAATGCCCGGGTGGCGTCGACGTCGAGCGCCTCGTGCAGCGTGTCGGAGATCGTCTGGCGCACGAGCACGTGGTCGGGGATCTCGATCGGGCCGGTCACGTTCTCCTGGCACGCCGCCGCCTGCGGGAACACCGCGGCCATCAGGTCGTCGGACTCCATCCGCTGGATCGGGGGCGGGTTGCGTCGCCCGCCGCGGAAGCGCAGCACCATCAACGACCGGTTGAGGTTCCAACGCCAGCGCGCCTGGAACATCGGCG
Source organism: Acidimicrobiia bacterium (assembly GCA_035763625.1). Classification (GTDB taxonomy): domain Bacteria; phylum Actinomycetota; class Acidimicrobiia; order IMCC26256; family DASPTH01; genus DASUAS01. Next base: position 1,766 of record DASUAS010000331.1, on the reverse strand, counting down.
AGTCGAGGATGGCGTGCTCGAGCGTGTCCTGCACCGTCGCGCTGCTGAGGTACCCGGGCACCTCGCTCAACGGGAAGCTGTGGTGCGGACCGAGCGACAGCACGATGGCGTCGTCGCTGGCTGCGGCCTGCAGCTCGAAGTTGAACGTGCGGCAGAACTTCTTTCGCAGCGCGAGCCCCAGCGACCGGTTGACCCGACCGCCGAACGGGGAGTGCACCACCAGCTGCATGCCGCCGGTCTCGTCGAAGAAGCGCTCGAACACGATGCGCTCCTGGGTGGGCATCGCACCCAACACCGCGCGCCCGACCGCGAGGTAGTCGACGACCATCGTCGCCGACTCCGGGTCGACGCCGGCGGTCTCGATCAACCACTGCCGCGCGCCGTCGGGATCGCCCGCGGTGAGGAACCGGTCGACGGTGGCGCGCAGGTTCGACACCTCGGTCGACAGCTCCGCGGTGCGGGCCGGTGCCTCACCCATCCAGAACGGGATCGTGGGCGGCGCGGTGCCGGCGTCGCGCACGCGCACCACGCCGAGCTCGACCTTGCGGATCTGCCACGAGTGCGTGCCGAGCAGGAAGATGTCACCCGCCATCGACTCGACCGCCCAATCCTCGTTGACGGTGCCGATGAAGGTGTCGTCGGGTTCGGCGACGACCCGGTAGTCGCCGGTCTCGGGGATGGCGCCACCCGAAGTCACGGCGGCGAGTCGGGCTCCCTTGCGACCCCGCAGCTCGCCGTTGACCGCGTCGTGGTGCACGTAGGCGCCCCGCGGACCGCGCCCGGTCGGGATGCCGTTGCTCACGAGGTCGACGACCTCGTCGAACTGCTCGCGCGTCATGTCGTGGTACGGCGCGGCACGACGCACGAGCGCGTAGAGGTCGTCGGTGCGCCACTCCTGCGCGCCGACTTCGGCGACGACCTGTTGGGCGGCGATGTCGAGGGGCAGCTCGGGGAGGTGGATGGCGTCGAGGCGACCGGCGCGCACCGCGGCGAGCAGCGCGGTGCACTCGATGAGCTCATCGCGCGTCAACGGGTAGAGGCGACCCTTCGGAGTGCCGGCGCGGCTGTGGTTGGACCGGCCCACCCGCTGCAGGAAGGTGGCGATGCTGCGCGGCGACCCGATCTGGCACACCAGCTCGACCGGTCCGATGTCGATCCCGAGCTCCAGCGACGCGGTGGCGACCAGCGCGCGCAGATCGCCGGCCCGCAGGCGGGTCTCGACGCGGTGGCGCCGCTCCTTGGACAGCGAGCCGTGGTGGGCGGCGACGACGTCGTCGCCGAGGCGCGTGCCGAGCTGGTGGGCGAGGCGCTCCGCGAGCCGGCGGGTGTTGACGAACACGAGCGTGGTGCGGTGCTCCTCCACCAGCGCGGCGATGCGGTCGAGGACGTCGCTCATCTGCTCGGCCGACGTGACCGCCTCGAGCTCGCCGTCGGGGAGCTCGAGCGCGAGGTCGAGGGCGCGCTGGTGACCGGCGTCGACGATCACCGGCAGCCGGCGGTCACCGACGAGGAGACGACCGACGGTCTCGATCGGCCGCTGTGTTGCCGAGAGCCCGACCCGGTTGGGTCGCTGCTCGCACAGCGCCTCGAGGCGTTCGAGGGTGATGGCGAGGTGCGCGCCGCGCTTGTCGCGGGCGACCGCGTGGATCTCGTCGACGATGACGGTCTCGACCGTGCGCAGCGCGTCGCGACCCTTCTCGCTCGTGACCAGCAGGTAGAGCGACTCGGGGGTGGTGACCACGAAGCTCGGGGGCTTGCGCACCATC
>DASUAS010000330.1:0-3882 GCA_035763625.1 Acidimicrobiia bacterium | reverse complement strand
TGTACGCCCGGGTCACGTCGTCCTTGCGGGCGTAGTGGGCGAAGCGGTCGTGGTCGCCGCCGTCGGTGTCGAGGGGGACGGGTGTCTCGCGAGGCGTCTCGACGGGCGTCTCGACCGGCGCTTCGACGGGGGCGGTCGTGGTGTCGCTCACCCGGCCAGAGTACCGATCGGAGCCCCCGGTACGCTGCGGAGCGTGCCCGATTTTGCCGACGACACCAGCAGCGAACTGGAGCGCAAGTCCAAGGCGCTCAAGTTCATGGCGCTGTTCGAGAGCGTCACCTACTGCCTCCTCTTCTACTTCTGGGTGGTGGCCCCCAACGACGCCGCCAAGGCGATCATCGGCTTCTTCCACGGTCTGGTGTGGATGGCGTTCGTGGCCATGACCGTGCTGATCCGGGAGGAGATCGGCTGGACGTGGGGCTACACGGTGCTGGTCGTCGTCACCGGACCGGTCGGTGGGGTGCTGGTGTGGTGGCGCCTGCGGACGACCCCGCGAGAGCTGCTCGTACGTCACGCATCGCCGCCGGCAGATCGCTGACCGCCACCTCTTCGGCGACGCGGCCCCCGAGGAACACGAACACGCACTCCGCGACCGGTTCACCCGTCGCCTGTTCGAGCGCCACCGCGTACGCCGCACCCTGGAGGCGGTAGCGCGCCACCTTGGCGGCGAGGTCGGTGTCGTCGGACCAGGCGTCGGTCTTGTAGTCGACGACGACCAAGCCGTCGGGGCGGCGATACACGAGGTCGACGTAGCCCTCGAGCGTGATCCCGTCGACCGGAGTCGCGACGTACATCTCGCGGTGGAAGCCGTGCGCCACCGCCTCCTGCACGACGCGCGTGGTGAGCGCGAGCCGGGCGCGGGCGACGACGGCGTCTTCGCGCCCCACGATCCCTTCGGCCGCGGCCTGCGCGGCGGCGGCGTCGTCGAGCCCGGCGCCGGTCGCGAGGTCGACGGTCTGGAGCACCGCGTGCACGGCGCGGCCCAGCGCGGTGCCGTACCGACCCTTGTTCCAGGGGGGCAGCTCCAGGTCGCGCGGTGCCTTGGCCAGTCCGGGCTCCGGCGCCGGCCTCCCCGCCTCCGCGGCGTCCGGCGCGGCGTCCTCCGCGGCGTCCTCCGCGTCGCGCGCGAGCCCAGTGGCGGAGACGACCCGCCGGCGCGCCGATGCGGACCGCGCCTCGTCGCGCGCGACCACCCAGGCGTCCCACGGTGGCGGCGCGGCCGTGGCGGGCGTCGTCGTCTCGGTCGGGTGCAACACGTCCCGATCCTCGGAGGCAGCGAGGAAGGGCTCCCATCCCGGCTGCCCGGCGGCGGCGTCCCAGACCAGCTGCGCGTGGGTCCAGGACGTGCGGTCGGTGCCGGGCTCCTTGGCCGGTCGGCGCACCGACACGACGAGGTGGTCGCGCGCGCGCGTCATCGCCACGTAGAGGAGGCGCAGCTTCTCGTGGAAGTCCATCTGCTCGTCGATCGGTGCGTACCGCTCGAACTCCTCGGTGGTGACCCGCGACGACACCCGCAGCGCGTACGTGTCGCGGTCGTGGGGGAAGCGCAGTTGCACGCCGGCGACGCGCGCCTGCGCGCGCGTCGTCATGCCCGACACGATCGTGATCGGGAACTCGAGTCCCTTGGCGCCGTGGATGGTGAGGATGCGCACCGCGTCGTCGTCGGTCTCGGGCAGCACGGTCTCGACCACCCGCGCGCCCTCGCTGCCCTGGAGATCCGCCCAGGCGAGGAAGTCGCGCACGCTGCCGCCCTCGGCGTCGGCGAACGCCCGAGCCTGCTCCACGACGAAGCGCACCCGCCGCCACAGGTCGCGCGGCCGCCCGTGGGCGAAGGCGACCTCGAGCACGCGGCGCTCCCGCACGATCCGCTCGAGCAGCTCGCTGGGCGACGCCCAGTACCGCGCCGCGTGCCAGGCGGCGAGCGCGGCCATCGCGTCGCCCACCGGGTGCCCGGCGGGCAACGTCTCCGGCCGCGGGCGTTGATGGTCCCACGCGCCTCCGTGCTCGACCCGGTAGGTGTAGAGGTCGTCGTCACCGCAGCCGAAGATCGGCGAGCGGAGCGCAGCCACCAGCGCGAGCTCGTCGGTGGGGTCGTCGACGGCCTGCAGCACGACCAGCAGGTCGCGGATCTCGCGCGTGCTGTAGACGAGCGACGACGTCTCCGCGCGGTAGGGGATGCCGGTAGCGTCGAGCGCGTCCTCCAAGTGTCCGAGCGACGTGCGGGCGGGGAGCAGGATGCACAGGTCGCCCAGCCGGCACGGCTCCGGATGCTCGCGATCCCCACCGACGGCGGCGCCGTCGGAGCCTGACGTGCGCCGCATCACGGTCCAGCCCTCGCGCAGCGCGCGTCGCACCACCGCGGCCACGTCGGACGCTTCGCGCTCACGCAGGTCATCGGCGGTGGTGAGCTCCGCGTCGGGTTCGGTGCCGAGCAGCACGACCGCGGGTCCGACCGGGACCGGGTCGCGGACGGGCTCGAGCGCGACGTACTCGGGCTGCGACTCGGGCTCGGCCACGATCAGCTCGCGGAAGATCTCGTTGACGACGTCGATGACGGGGGCCGAGGTGCGGAAGTTGCGGGTGAGGCGCCGAGGCGACGCCCCGAACGCGGAGCGGGCCCGCAGGAACGCGGCGATGTCGGCGCGCCGGAACCGGTAGATCGACTGCTTGGGGTCGCCCACCACGAAGAGCCGCCCGGGATCGACGGGCAGCTCGTCCCACCGGTGGGCGCGGGCGTCGGGTTCGCCCGACGCGATGAGGGCGGCGAGGTCGCACTGGATGGGATCGGTGTCCTGGAATTCGTCGAGCAGCAGGCGCGTGTAGCGGGCGCGCAGCCGCTGCCGCACCTCCCACCCGTGCTCGGAGTCGCGCAGCATCGAGCGTGCCAGCACGAGCAGGTCGTGGAACTCGAGCTCTCCGGCGGCCCGCCGCGCCGCGGCTTCGCGCAGGGTGAAGCGGGCCAGCTCCCACGCCAACCGGCGCACGACGGTCTCGGACAGCACGCGGGAGAGCTCGGTCACGCGGGCGCGGATCGCCCCGATCTCGGCCCGCACGTCGTCGGCGGAGCAGTCGTCGGGCCAGTTCGTCTTCTTCCCGTGCCGGAGGTTCCCCGTGGGCGCGCCGAGCGTGAGCATCCGCATCTGCTCGTACTCGTCGGGCGCCGCGAGCAGCGCGTCGTGCCAGGCGGCGAGGTCGACGACCTTCTCCAGCAGCTTGTCGTCGGGGTCGAGGCAGCGCGGCGCGCGCGTGCGCAGCTGAGCGAGCGAAGCCAACAGCGGTTCGAGCAGCGGCGCGAGCGACGGCGGGTCGGGCTCGGGCCCCATGCGCTCCGCCACCAGGTCCCAGTTGGCGTTGCACGCGAGCGCGAGCGTGCGCAACACCGCCAGCGTGGTGTCGGCGTTGAGCGCCAGGAGGATGGTGCGCTCGAGGTCGGGCTGCTCGAGCAGCTCGTCGACGAAGCGGGTCCAGCGCTCCTCGAACGCGAGCTGCGACGCGATGTCGTCGAGCACACGGACACGCGGCGGGAGGCCGGCCTCGACCGGGTGCTCGGCCAGGATGCGCTGCGCGAACGCATGCAGCGTGGACACCGCCGCAGCGTCGAGCTCCTCGAGCGCGAGCATCGCCCGGGCGGCGGTGACCGCGTCACCGTCGCCCGCCAGCGGTTCGAGCGCCCGCCGGATCCGGTCGCGCAGCTCGGCCGCCGCCTTCTCGGTGAAGGTGACCGCCGCGATCTCGCGCATGGGGACGTCACGCCGCACCACCAGGGCGACGATCCGGTCGACGAGCGCCTTGGTCTTGCCCGAGCCCGCTCCCGCCTCGACGAAGAGCGTCTCGTCGAGCGCATCGACGATCGCGGCGCGGGTGGCGCGGTCTTCGTCGAGG
>DASUAS010000329.1:0-2806 GCA_035763625.1 Acidimicrobiia bacterium | reverse complement strand
CCTGCTCGACGACAACCCGTTCCTCGCTCGCCGCGGGAAGGCACCCGCGCCCACGACGTTGCACGTGACGTTCCTCGCTGCGGCGCCCGACGCGGAGCGCGTGCGGGCGCTCGACGAGCGCGAGTTCGCGCCCGACGAGTTCCACGTCCGCGGACGCGAGGTGTACCTCTCGTGCCCGAACGGCTACGGGCGTACGAAGATCACCAACGGGTGGTTCGAGCGGAAGCTCCAGGTTGCCGCGACGACCCGCAACTGGAACACCGTCACCACACTGAGCGAGCTCGCGCACTGACACGCGCGTCGCGCTGTTTCGCGCGCGCGTCGCCCGTTCGCCGCGCGCCACATGCGTGGCACCGATTGGTGTCGTCGGTCACAGCAACTGCACCGCACGTCCGAGGTCCACCGATACAGGACGGACTGACCGCGGGGGGGCGATGCGCGACAACGCGAACGAGCAACGAGGCGCGGTGCTCGTCGAGTTCGCGCTCGTCGTCACCTTCCTCTGCCTCGTCGTCTTCGGGATCATCTCGTTCGGGATCCTCCTCGGCTACCGCCAGAACCTCACGCAGGCCGCCACCGAGGCCGCGCGCGCGGCATCCGTCCAGCAGGATCCCGACGAGCAGGAGACCGCGGCGTTGGCGGCCGCGACCTCGGCTCTCGACGAGCTCGACCACACGTGCGGCTCGACGCCGCAGGCGGGCCTCACCTGCACGGTCTCGGACGCGTTCGCGTGTCCGAGCGACGCGACGCTCGCCTGCCGCACGGTCACCGTCACCCTCGACAACGATCGGCACTCGGTGGTGCCGAACGTCCCGCTGCTCTCGGCCTTCATCCCCCACCAGCTCCACGCGACGACGACCGTGATCGTCCCCGGCAGTCCTCCGTGACGCCGAGGCCGATGACGAACGACTCCCGCGAGCGCGGCGCGGTGATCCCGTTCCTCGCGCTCTGCATCTCCGTGATCGTCCTGGTCGGTGCGTTCTCGGTCGACCTGGGACGCGCCATGGTCCTGCGCCGCGATCTCCAGCGCGTCGCCGACATCACCGCGCTCGACGCCAGCAAGTTCCTCACCTCTGGGACCGCCACCTCCCAGCTCACGAGCGTGCGCAACGCCGCAGTGCGTTCGGCGGCGCGCAACAACTGGACGCTCGATCCGTCGGACGTGCACCTCGTGCAGCTGTCGGGCGACACGTGGACCCGCATCGACACCAGCACGGCGGTCCCCGACGGCGTCGAGGTCGTGGCGCACGGGTCGGTCTCGTACGACTTCCAGCCCGGGGGGACGTCGACGACCCGCAGCGCAGTGGCGTCGCGACAGTCGGCCGCCGGCGTCGAGATCGGCACCGACCTCGCGACGATCGACACCAGTGAGGCCACGATGTTGAACCGGGTGTTCGGCGTCTTCGGCGGCAACTCGGGCATGGCCCTCGACCTCGTGTCGTGGCGGGGTCTGGCGACCGGTGACGTCACCCTCGGTGATCTCGCGGTGGCGGCCGGGAGCTCCGACACCGACGCGTTCCTCACCACGACGACCACCTACGGCCAACAGCTCCAGATCGTCGCCCGCGCCCTCACCGCCGAGGGCGACACCGCGACCGCGACCGCGGTCGACGCGTACCGCGATGCGCTCAGCGCGACGGTGACCGGCCTCACGGTCAGGGCGGGCGACTTCCTCAGCTTCTCCACCGGCGACGCCGACTCGGTGGCCGGGGCGTCGCTCGATGTCCTGTCGCTGCTGCGCGGCGAGCTGTTCCTCGCCCGGCAGGGCATCGCGGTCAGCGGCACCTTCGGTTCGAACGTGCCCGGGATCGGCAACGTCACGCTGAACGCGCAGGTCGTGCACCCGCCGACGATCGCGTTCGGCCCGGTGGGCACGAGCGCGACCAACGGACAGATCTCGTTCAACGTGTCGACCAGCCTGCTCGGCGTGCCGGTGCAGCTGGGCGCGAGCGCGGCGACCGGCTCCGCGACGTTGACCTCGGTCGCGTGCACTGCGATCGGACCGTCGGCATCGGCGACCGCGAGCGCGCGGACGACGCTGACCGGTCTCACGCTGTCGCTCGCCAACCTGCCGATCTCACTCGGCCTCACCGCGGCACCGCCCACCACGCTCTCCTTCGCGAGTCCGTTCACGTGGATCAACTCCCAGCACGTCGGTGCGACCACGCTCGGCCTCGCCACCACGTTGGGTGGTGCGCTCGGCCCGCTCGGCCCGATCCTGGGCACGGCGGTGAACGGGCTGCTGGCGCCGCTCGAGAACGCCGTCGTGTCACCGATCCTGCGCGGTCTCGGCGTGTCCGTCGCCGGTGCCGACGTCGCGGTGCTGGATCCGGTCTGCCTCCCGCCGGTGCTGTCGAGGTGAGCGACGTGACCGCCGACACGCGCACGCTCAAGGCCGCGATGGACCGGACCGATGGCACGGGTGGAGGGCTCGGGCGGACGTACGACGGAACAACGCGGAGGGAAATCCCATGACCCGGACAGTGCTGCGCAAGGTGGGAACGCGAAGGATGCTGGCCGGTGTGCTGACCGGCGCGCTGGCCGCGTCGCTCGCGGTGGTGGCGCTGAGCGCGCCACCTGCGGGGGCGGAGGTCACCGCGGTCGACGGGGGCGCGTCGGGTGCCGAGGTCAGCGTGTCGCTCCTCGGGATCTCGACGACCTTGGCGGCCACTCCGTCCGTGTCGTTGCCGTCGGACGGCGGTGGACCGTTCACCGACGACGTCGCATCGGTCGGGCTGACCGGCGTCCTCTCGACCGGCGTCTTGGACGTCTCGACGCAAGGAGGCAACCTCGACAGCCACGCGGG
>DASUAS010000328.1:0-24017 GCA_035763625.1 Acidimicrobiia bacterium | reverse complement strand
TTCGCTCCCGGTCGAGCGCGTCACCGACGAGGTGCTCCGATGCGCGTGGAAAGAGCTCGACGCGCTGCACCGCGCCGGGATCGCGCACGGGACCGTCGACGGGTTGCGAGTGCTGGTCGACGACAACGGCGCCGTCGCGTTCGACGACTTCAGCGCGGCCGACGCGAGCGGCGAGGACTACTGGCGCAACCGCGACGACGCGGCGTTCCTGGTGCTCAGCGCACAGCGCGTCGGCGACGAGCGGGCCATCGCCGCCATGGTCGCCGCCATCGGGAAGGACCGCGCCGGCGCGGTGATCCCCGTCGTGCAGCCGGCGGCCCTGCCGAGCGCGCTCACCCGAGACGTCAAGCACCAGGGCAAGGCGCTCAAGGCCCTCCGTGGCGCAATGGCCACGGCCACCGGCGTCGACGACGTCCCCCCGCTCAAGATCAAGCGCCTGTCGCTGGTGAACATCGGCATGCTCGCCGGCGTCCTGCTCGCGCTGGCCATCGCCATCCCCAGCCTGGAGGGCATCGACTGGGCATCGATGCAGAGCGAGTTCGAGAACGCGGTCTGGGCGTGGGTCGTGCTCGCGTTCGTGCTCTGGCCGCTGATCCCGAGCGCGTGGGCGACCGCCCTCATGGGCTGCGTCAACAAGGACCTGCCGTTCGTGCCCACGGTGCTCACGCAGATCGCCTGCTCGTTCCTGAACCTCATCACCCCGAACGGCATCGGTGGGACCGCGCTCCAGCTCGACTACTTGCACAAGCAGGACGTGCCCGTCGCGTCGGCGGGGAGCGCGATGGTCTTGAGCACCGGAGTCGGTGGTGCGATCCAGATGATCCTGTTCCTCGGTGCAGCCGCGATCACGTCGACCGCGGTCGAGACGAGCAGCAGCAGCGACTCGTCCGGCAGCACCACGCTCATCGTGATCGCGGTGGTGGCGGCACTCGTCGGCATCGTGTTGGCCGTGCCCAAGATCCGGGGCAAGGTCGTCCCCCAGGTCAAGCGGGCCGCCACCGACATCTGGTCGGTGATCCGCAACCCGCGGAAGGCACTGCAGCTCATCGGCGGTGACACCGCCGGCAACCTCATCTACCCCGCGTTGCTCGGCCTGTGCCTCATCGCCTTCCACCAGCACCTCGACTTCGCGCAGCTCGTCGTCGTGCAGGTGGGCGCGGGCATGGTCGGCAACGTGGCGCCGGTACCCGGCGGCATCGGCGTCACCGAAGCGGCGCTCACCGGTGGGCTGACCGCGTTCGGGATCCCGGCCACGCCGGCGCTCGCCGCGGTCATCGTGTTCCGCGGCATCACCTTCGCCATCCCGCCGATCTTCGGCTTCGTCACCCTCCGCTGGCTGCGGGCGAAGGGCTACGCGTAGACCGCAGGCGCGCCGGTCGTCGCGTGAACTCGGTACCCCTCCAGGTCCTCCTCTACGCGTTCGTCGCCGGCGCGAGCCCCGTCGCACTCGGCGCCACGCTCGCGGTGCTGGGCAGCCACGGTGGCCGGTGGAACGGACTCGCCTTCGCGGTCGGGGTCGTGGTCGGACAGGCGGTCGTCTGCGCGCTCGCGTACGCGCTCGGCAACGCCACGCTCCCGGTCGGCCATCACGCTCACGACGTAGCTCGCGCGCTCTTCGAGCTCACGTTGGGCGTCGTGTTGCTGATCGTCGGCGCGTGGGCGTGGCTGCGGCCCACGGGTGCCCCCTCCCGGGCCGACTCGCGCACGAGGTCCGTGCTCGACCGGCTCGCCCACCTCAACCTCGTGGAAGCGCTCGGTGCGGGCGCCGTCCTCGCCCTCGGCCCGAAGCGCATCGGGTTGACCCTGCTCGTGACCGCGACGATCGCTGGGGGCGACCTCGGTGTGTTCTCCGTGGTGGCGCTCACCGGCGTCTACGTCGTGATCGCAACGGTCCTGGTGACCGTTCCGGTGGTCCTGGCGATCCTGTTCGGGGCGCGCGCCGAGCGCTGGATGGTCGAGGTCGAGCGCTGGCTGTCGGCGCACAAGCGAGCGCTCACCGCCTACCCGCTCACCGTCCTCGGCGTCGTGGTCGTCGCCGACGCGATGCTCGGACTCGCGACCTGATCAGAGTGTCGGCAGGCCGAGCAGGTGTAGGCCGCTCAACACGAGCAACCCGAACCCGAGCCCGAGGATCAGCAACCGCATCGGGAACCACGAGAAGCGCAGCGAGATGCCAGCGAAGAACAAGACCACCGCGAAGAACACGGTGACGAACACGTAGTCGTCGGCGTGCTCGGTCGCCGCCTTGCCCTGCTCGAACCGGCGGTCGCCGATCTTCTGGAGCCGGTCGGCCTTCTCCGTGTTGGCGACCTTGTAGTTCGGTTCGTTCAACGGGCTGGAGATCGCGTCCGGGTTGCGGAGCGGATCGCTGGCGAGCCAGCGGTCGAACGCGGGGCGGAACTCGTCGCGGAAGCGGCGTTGGTAGAGAGCCGCGACGTCGGTGTTGCCCTCGGTCGTGACTTCGAGCCAGCGGTTGAAGTTGAGGAGGTCGCGGGTGCGGTCCTGGGCGGCGAGGGTCGCGGCCTGGTTGGCGAGGCTCCGCGCCGTGCTCGCCTGCGTGTACCGGCGCGCCTGGATGCCGCTCCACTTCGCGGCCTGGTACCCACTCCACGCGATGCCGAGCGTGGCGAGCGACAGCATGAGCGCGGCCGCGATCTCGAGCCACCGCTCGCGGTCGCTGGTGGACTCGGCGACTTCGCCGAGCTCGTGCGGCGGGTGGACGTGGACGGCTTCGGGCATGGCCCGGGAATCATACGGACACCACGCGTACGCTCGGTACGTGAGCGGAGCCTGCTGCGTCCCGGGTGACGGACGCCACGATGACGACGCCCGCGCCGCGCTCGAGACCATCCCCGCGGGGGCCGGCCGCCATCCCGACACGCTGGTCGACATCGTGGCCGTGACCTTCTGCATGGGCGACGAGTCGGTGTGGGCCTATGCCGGCGACGGCGAGGGTCCGGTGCACGAGGTCACCCTCGACGCGTTCCGCATCGACCGTCACGCGGTCACGAACGAGGCGTTCGCGCGCTTCGCCGACGCCACCGGCTGGGTCACCGACGCCGAACGGTTCGGGTGGTCGTTCGTGTTCAGCGGATTGCTGCCCGACGACTTTCCCGACACGCGCGCGGTCGTGGGCGCCGAATGGTGGCGGCAGGTGCCGGGCGCCGACTGGCGTCATCCGGAGGGGCCGCAGTCGGGTGTCGATGAGCGCGGCGACCACCCGGTCGTGCACGTGTCGTGGCACGACGCGGAGGCCTATTGCCGGTGGACCGCCACCCGCCTCCCGAGCGAGGCCGAGTGGGAGCGCGCCGCACGCGGCGGACGCGACGGCCGCGCCTTCCCGTGGGGCGACGACCTCGAGCCGGGCGGCGAGCATCGCATGAACGTCTTCCAGGGTCGCTTCCCCGCCGGCAACACCGGCGCCGACGGCTATCTCGGCACCGCACCGGTCGACGCCTTCCCGCCCAACGACCTCGGGCTCCACAACACGACCGGCAACGTGTGGGAGTGGTGCGCGGACTGGTTCGACGCCGGTTACTACGCGCGGGCTGCGGCGCGGAACCCGTCGGGGCCGCCGCGCGGTGAGCACCGCGTGCAGCGCGGCGGCTCGTACCTCTGCCACCTCTCGTACTGCCGTCGCTACCGGGTGTCGGCCCGCTACGCGAGCGAGCCGTCGAGCTCGACCGGCAACACGGGCTTCCGAGTCGCGGCCGACGCCTGAACCCGACGACCCCCGCGTTCCGGCGTCAGTTCGGCGCAACAGTGCCGGCCGCCCTCCTGACGCCGGTTCGTGGGGGGGAAGGGAGGAGCGCGCTCAGGGGCCGGTGTCGACGCACTCCAGCTGCAGCTCGCCATCGACGAGAAGGTGGAACCGGCCCCGTCCGGTCTTCTCGATCCGGATCGGCGCGTCACGCTCGTCGAGTCGACGTTTCAAGAGGATGAGGCGGCTCTCGAGGTTGTCGCGGAACTCGGGCAGCTCCAGCGACGGGTCGAGGCGCACCTCCTTGTTGGTGAAGTCCACGCGGCCTTCGCGCGCGTGGTGGCCCAGGAGGACCCACAGCACGCGGCCGGCGACGCCCTTGATGAGGTAGTCGCCGTCGAGGAACGTGCTGCCGTCGACGGCGAAGAACCGCACCCGTGTGGTCGCCGGGTGTGGTGGTGCGACCGCGGCTCGCGTCGCGACCTCACCGCCGGTCGCGTCACCCGCAGCGCGTTCGTTCGCCGAGTCGATCTCGATCGCGCTCGCCACGAGCGTGGCGACCACGCCCAGCAACGCCTCGTCCTCCGTCTGGAACGCCACCCGCTGCTCGCTCTCGATCGCGAGCACGCCGACCAGCTGGCCGAGCACCATCGCCGGCACCGCCACCTGGCTCTCGGCCCGCGCCAGCCCGGGCAATGGGATCTCGCGGCCCGGCGCCTCGCCCCCGCGCTGCTCGTAGATGCGTCGCACGCTGCGCGCGTACGCCAGCATCTGGCGCAGGTTCCCGACCCGCATCGGCTCCGCTCGCGCCGCCACCATGCCGATCACGCCCTCGCCGAATCGGACCTCGGAGCCGACGCCCTCGGCGTCGTAGCCGTGGCTGGCGATCGTGTAGAGGTGGTCGCCCGACTCGTCCACCAGCAGGAGGAGGGAGTGGGCGTATCCGAAGAGCTCGTCGAGCGCGCCGAGCGTGGCTTGGACCAGCGTGTCGAGATCCGGGCACCGGGCGAGACGCGCGCTGAGCTGCGCGAGCCCGAGCACCTCGGCCCCGTCCCGCTCACCGACGCCCGTCACGTCACCCAGCCGGCTCGTCGTGCACCTTGGCGCGCACGAGCTCCAGCTCGAGCACGCGGTACACATCGGCGCTGCGCAACTTGAACACGCCCTCCATGCCGGTGAGCGCCGCGATGGCGTCGACGTCGCGTCGCAGCCGCTCGAAGATGGGGCCTCGACGTTCGGTGCGCTCGTACTGCAGCATCAGGCGGAAGCTGTCGTAGGTGACCGGGTCGATCACGATCACGCAGGCGCGCGGGTTCTCGGCCAGATTGCGCACCGTCTTCGAGAAGAACTGGTTCGAGAGCACGACGCGCTCGTCGTCGAGCATGTGGACCCGCGACAGGTGCGTCACGTTGGGCACGCCGTCGGCCGACGCGGTGGCGATGTCGGCCGGGACCATGCCTTCGAAGCACCGCGCGATGTCGGAGAGCCGCAACGGGTTCGGTGCATCGGTCATGAGGTCGCGACCGGCGCGACGCACGCACCCGCTCCCGGGCCCGGCGTCTGGTCGAAGACCTGCTCGACCACCATCTCGCACGCGACGACCCCCGCCGGTATCAACCGGGCGATCACCGCTTCGGGCATGTCCTGGGCCAGGGAGATGATCTGCAGGCACCCGGAGCAGTACGCGTCGAAGCGGATCCGATCGGCGGGTGACGCCTCCTCGATCGATGCGGCCACCCCCTTGAGCTGCCAGGAGACCGCGGTGATGAAGTGCGTCGTGGTGAGCGCCATGCGTCCACCGTCGGCCAGGTTGGCGAGGGTGCGGTCGGCGTCAGCCGCGAGCAGGACCCGCACCCGGTCGGGACCGAGCACGTCGACGGCCCAGCCGCGTACGGCGTCGGGCAGCCCGTCGGCATCCACGGAGGCCACGAGCAGGGAGCACGGCGATTCGAGGAGTTCGGCGACTTCAGGTTCGATCAACGACGACTCCGGCGATCCGGCGACGGGAAGGTAGGGAATTCTTAGCGTTCGCTCACGCGGTTCGTACGAGCGGGCCCGGCCCGCCTCCCGCACGATGTTCCCACGAAGCACGCAGCGCCGGGCGCCGTAGGGGCACCCGGCCGGACCGGAGGGAACACCATGACCGCGACCGCCACCACCCCGCTGATCGTCGAGACCGCCGCACTCGAGACCGTCGAAGTCGACATGTACCGCGACATCCACAAGGGACTCCGCTTCGGACTGTTCGCGGTGACCCAGTCCGCCGGATCCGTCGACCCCTACGACCGGGAGGCGGTACGCGCCGTGGCCGGCCATTGGGCCGACATGGTCCAGCTGCTGGTGGAGCACGCCGAGCACGAGGACGTCTTCGTCCAGCCGGTGATCGAGCGCTTCGCGCCCGCCTACGCGGAGGAGATCGCCGCCGCCCACCCACGGCTCGAGGCCCAGATGGCCGAGCTCGAGGTCCTCGCCGACCGCGCCGCCGATGCCGGTTCCGACCGGGCGCGCCTCCTCACCCACCGCCTCTACCTCGGCCTGGCGAGCTTCACCGCCGAGTACCTGCAGCACCAGGAGTTCGAGGAGTTCGAGGTGATGGTGATGCTGTCGCAGCACGTCTCGCCCGCCGAGCTGCGTGCGCTCGACGACTCGATCATCGCCAGCGTCAGCCCGGAGCGGCTGGCGGCGACGGCGGTGTTGACGCTCCCGGCCATGAACATCGAGGACCAGACCGAGCTCGTCGAGCACGCTCGCGGCGGGATGCCGCCGGAGGTCTTCCAGGGGATGGTCATGCTGGCCGAATCGGTGCTCGAGCCGGCTCGCTTCCAGGCGCTGTGCGCGCGCATCGGTCTCTGAGCCATCACCTGTCGTCACCGGGTCCCGCGTCGCCACGAAGGCGCGGGACCCGCGCGCGCCCTGGCGACGCCCGACGCTAGGGTCCCGGGCTCGCTCATCAGCTGCGGAGGGAACCGACCAGCATGCGCACTCTCACGCGGGCGTCGCTGAGCGTGCTCATCCTGACCGCCGTCGCGAGCACGTCGGTCGCGGTCGCGACGCCGGCGTCGGCTGCGAAGGCCGACCAGCCCGCGACCATCACCGTGCTGGTGACCAACGACGACGGCGTGAGTGCACCGGGCATCGACACGCTCGTCGAAGCACTGCGCAAGCAGAAGCGCACGAAGGTCGTGGTGGTCGCACCCGCGACCAACCAGAGCGGCGCCGGCGGCAAGACGACACCGGGCACGCTCACCACCGCCCCCGCGACGACCGCGAGTGGCTACCGGGCCACCGCGGTGCAGGGGACGCCCGCCGACACCATCACCGCCGCGCTCGACCAGCTCGGCGTGAAGCCGAACGTGGTGATGTCGGGGATCAACGCGGGCCAGAACATGGGCACCGTCGTCGACCTGTCGGGCACGATCGGCGCCGCGCGCGCCGCCGCGACGCACGGCGTCCCCGCGCTGGCCCTGAGCCAGGGTCTCGGTGACGCTCCGCAGTACCCGAGCGCCGCCAAGCTGGCGGTCGCATGGCTGGCGAAGCACCGGGCCGCGTTGGCGAAGAAGCCGAAGACCCCGCCGACCACGATCGAGGCCATCAACGTGCCCAACTGCCCCGCGGGCAAGCCGCGCGGCCTGAAGGAGGTGCAGACGGCGACGACGTCGGACGGCGCGCTCCGGCGCACGGTCGACTGCTCGTCCAGGGTCACGACACCGACCACCGACATCGAGGCCTTCAACGCGGGCTGGGCGGCCGAGGCGCCCGTGTCGGTGACGCCCGCCGGCTGAGCGTCAGCGGCCGAGCACCAGCTCCGCGAGGAGCTCCATCGAATGCATCCACTCGGCGGAGTCGTTGCGCCAGGGCGCGCTCACCACGTGCTGGATGCCGGCGGCGTCGAACTCGTCGCGCTCGCGCCGGATGACGTCGGGATCCATGCCCTGCGGATCCCAGCCCGTCCGCAGCGAGATCGTGAACGACTCCTCGGGCCGGTCGCGCCGCACGCGCTCGACGACGCGCGTCGCGCCCGCGGGGTCGAGCCCGATGGCGTGGAAGCCGTCGCCGCGCTGCACCGCCCTGCGGTACGCGGGTTCGCTGCGCCCGCCCACCCAGATCGGGATTCGGTGCACGGGCTTCGGCTGCACCTTGATCGCATCGAGGTGCACGAAGTCGCCGAGGAAGTCGACCGGGTCGGGACCCCAGCACGCGCGCAGCACGTCGAGCATCTCGTCCATGCGCCGACCGCGGTCGGTGAACGACTGACCGAGGGCGACGAACTCGGCCTCCGACCACCCGACGCCGGCGCCGACGGTGACTCGACCACCCGAGAGCGCGTCGAGGCTGGCGAGCGCGTTGGCGAGCTCGAGGGGGTTGTGCTGCGGCACGACGAGCACGCTGGTACCGAGGCCGATCCGCTCGGTGGCCGCCGCGGCCCACGCGAGCGTGAGCAGCGGGTCGTAGAGATAGGGCGACGGGTAGTCCTGCGCGGCCGGGACGGCGACGTGGTCGCTCACCCACACGTCGGCGAATCCGAGCGATTCCGCGAGCCGCGCCGCCTCGGTGATCGCGCCCGGACTCGAAGCGCGGCCGAACTGCGGGAGGTGGATTCCGACCTGCACGGCCCGGACATTACGTCGACTGGCCGCGCCCGTCCCGGCTCCACGTAGTGTCCGCCGGATGCAGCGCGTCGCGATCGACCTCGAGCAACGGCACGGACCGTTCACCGGCACGCTCGATCCGCTCGCCATCGAGCAGTACGCGGCCGCCACCAACGACACGAACCCGGCGGTCGCGGCGGGCACGGCGGTGCCGGCGACGTTCCCGGTGATCCTGATCTTCGACGCGCAATGGGCTGCGAACGCGGCGGTGCCCAAGTCCGTGTACCAGAGCGGGCGCAACGGCGTGCACGGCGAGCACGAGGTGCTGCTCCACCGGCCGCTGGTGCCGGGAGAGTCCCTCGACACGTTCTCCGAGCCCTTCGCGGTGCGCAACACACGTGCTGGTGCGCGGGTCGTCCTCCACATGGAGCAGTACGGGACCGACGGTGAGCTCGCGGTCGAGCACTGGTGGACGATCTTCTTCCCCGGGTGCGAGGAGCTGGCCGACGTCGGGCCAGAGCCACCCGACCACACGTTTCCCGGCGCCGCGCGCGCACATCCGGTCGGCTCGGCGACGCAGCACGTCGCCCTCGACACGCCCACGCGCTACGCCGAGGTCTCGAACGACTGGTCACCGCATCACTTCGACCTCGAGGCCGCGCGCGGCGCGGGCGTCGACCACCTCTTCGCGCACGGGCTCTGCACGATGGCGATGTGCACGCAGGCCGCGGTCACGATCGTGGCCGACGGTGACCCGTCGCGTGTGCGCCGCGTCGCGGTGCGGTTCGCCGCACCCACCCGACTCGACGAAGAGCTCACCGTCGACGTCTACGACGCGGGCACGAGCGAGATCGAAGGTGACGGCGTCTACGCGTTCGAAGCGACGTGCGCGGGTACCGCCGTGATCACGCACGGACGGCTCGAGCTGTTCAGCTGACCGGCTCGTCGACGAGCGTGTCCTCGCGCCCGTCGGCGTGGCGCGCGAACCGGCCGCGCGTCGCGGCGCCGTGCACCGGATCGTCCTGCGCCCACGGCCAGCCGCCGAACGCCGTATCGCGATAGTCGGCGAACGCACGCGCGATCTCGTCCTGGTCGTTCATCACGAACGGGCCGTACCGGGCCACCGGCTCGCCGATCGGTCGACCCTGCAGCAGGAGCACCCGCGCGCCTTCTGACCCCGCCGTGATCGGCGCGTCGGCGCCCGCCCGCACCACGACCGCGGTGGGTGTCGCGACGGTGGTGTCGCCGATCGTCGCCTCCCCCTCGTACACGTAGAGGACGCGGACGGAGGAGTCACCCCCGCGCGCCGCTGGCGCCACCCACGACGCACCGCCCTCGAGGTCGAGGTGCCAGATCGCGACGTCGGCGTCGGCGCGCGAGGCCCACGAGTCGGGCGGCGGCGATGGCGGCACGTGGTTGCCGAGGGCCCCGGCGACGACGGTGACGGTCACCGCGTGGCCGGCCGCATCGCGCGCGCTGACGACCGGGACGTCGCGCGCCCAGAGCATCGAGAAGTGAGGGTCGGCCAGCTTCGAGTCCGCCGGGAGGTTCACCCAGATCTGGAACAGCTCCAGCGGGTTGGGCTCGTCGTCGGCGAGGAGCGGGAACATCTCCGAGTGCACGATGCCGCGCCCGGCGGTGAGCCACTGCGTGTCGCCGGCCCCGAAGCGCGCCGCGGCACCCAACGAGTCGGAGTGGTCGATGACACCTCGTCGCACGTAGGTCACGGTCTCGAAGCCTCGGTGCGGGTGCTGTGGGAAGCCGGGCACCTCGGTGCCGTGGTACATGCGCCAGCCATCGACCCCGGCGAAGTCGGCGCCGAGCTCACGCCCGGTGAGCGGCGCATCGGGACCGAAGCGCCCGTTGCCGGCGGGGTAGGCGTCGTCGTGGTGCACGCAGAAGAGGAAGGGGTCGATCGTCGGCCACGGGTTCCCCGTCAGCGGCACCGTCTCCAGCACGAGCTCGTCCATGGCTCGTCCAACCCGTCGACCGGGGCCGGGATTCCCCGCGTCGGCGGCCGGTAGTACCGTCACGACGTGCGCGACGCCCCCTGGCGCGGGTGCTCCCCCGTCGCCTTCGACTGCTTCGACCGCATCGAGGCGCTGGCCGCCGGCACGGTCGAACCCTCGGTGCTCGACCCGGTGCGCGTGGCGGTGGCGGCGGCGCTCGGCCATCCCGACGAGCTCGAGCGCACCCCGGTGACGACGCCTGCCGAGCATGGAGATCGCCGTGTCGATGCGTGCGTGGCGTTCGCCGAGCAGTTCGTCGCCGACGTGTCCGGCACGAACGACGAGCAGCGCGGCGCGCTCGGTGCGGCGATGGGTGAAGCGACGTTCCCCTTCGTCCAGGCGCTCTACGTCGTCGACGTGTTCCAGCGGGGTCGTATCGCGCTCGAGCGGATCTTCGCCACGCCATTCGGGCCGGCACCCGACCCGGCGACCGGCGATCTGTGGGGGGCGCTCGAGGAGTTCATGCGCGTCGTCGCGCTCGAGACCGCGCTCGATCCGGTCACCACCGAGCTCGTCCGACTGCGCGGGGCGCGTGCCCACGACTGTCGGATCTGCCAGTCGCGCCTCAGCCTCCGGGCGGTCGAATCGGCGGGTGACGAAGCGCTCTTCGCCGCCGACGCCGATGCCGACGCGCTCACCGACCGCCATCGGGCGGCGCTGGCGCTGGCCGACGCGGTGATCTGGCAGCCGACGGCGATCGACGACCAGCTCGTGGCGATCGTGCGCTCCGAGCTGTCCGACGCCGAGATCGTCGAGATCGTCCTCGACCTCGTTCGCAACGCGGCGAACAAGATCGCGGTGTCCCTCGGCGGTGATCAGGCCGTGGTGACCGCGGGCGTGGAGTACTACGACGTCGACGCCACCGGTGAGGTCTTCGCCGACGTCGATCGCGAGACGGTGCGAGCCGCCACCGGCTGAGCCGACACGGGGGCGCGCGCGAAGGCTGCAAGAATGCGGCCTTCATGGCTCGAGGGGATGGTCTGGGGCGTTGGACGGTGCGGTGGCTCGCCGCGCTCGGAGCCCTCCTCATGGTGCTCGGATCGTTCGGCTGGTGGCTGTCGACGCGCGTGCTCGATGCCGACGGCTTCGCCGACGTGGTGGCCAAAGCGTCGCAGCGGGTCGAGGTCCGTGACTACATCGCCGACCAGGCGACGCTGCGGCTCGCCCGCACCTCGAACTTCGTGTCGGCGGCCCGACCGGTGGTGTCGGACGCGGTGTCGGCCGCGATCGCGACACCGCCGGTGGAGGAAGCGATCCGCGACTTCGCGCAGCGCGCACACGAGCAGGTGTTCCAGGCGCGTGGTGCGCGCAAGGTCGACGTCAATTCGCAGGAAGCCGCGGTCACCATCCGCAGCGCGCTGCAGACGATCAACCCGTCGCTGGCGAAGAAGCTACCGGCGAACGTGCTCGACGCGACCACGACGATCTCGCAGTCGGACACCGTCGACATCCTCTTCCGCGCGTCGCGCTGGATCGAAGACCTGTACCTCCCGTGCTTCCTCGCGGGCGTCGCGCTGCTGATCGTCACGATGGTGAAGGCGCGCGACCGCGTCCGGGCCATCCGCACGGTTGGCGTCACCGTCGCGGTGGCAGGAGGCCTGCTGCTCGGCGTCGGGTTCGCCACGCCCGCGTTCTCGAGCGTCGCGGCCACCAACGATCCCTTCCGTGGCGACGCGGTCGCGGCCTTCATCGTCGTGCTGGTCGGCCGGCTCATCGCCGCCGGTCAGGCGTTCTTCGTGTTCGGCCTCGCTCTCGCACTCGCCCCTGGGCACGACGGCGGCGACCTGCGCCACCGCGCCGCGCGGGTCCGTGACTGGTTCGCCGCGAAGCGCGCCAACGCCCGCTGGCGCTTCGTCGGCGGTGTCGTGCTGATGGTGCTCGCCCTCGCCACCCTCACCGTGCCCGGCAGCGTGTTCCGCGCCGTGCTCGTCGTTGCCGCGGTCCTCGTGCTCTACGTCGGCATCGTGGTGTGCCTCCGTGCGTCGGGTCTCCTCGTCACGGACCACTCCATCCCCCGGATGCACATGCGCCAGGTGGTCGGAGTGTTCGCGGCCGTGGTCGTGGCGGGGCTCTTCACCGCGTTCGTCGCGGTCCAGATCGTCGCGAACAACACGACCCAGCCGAGCGCCAACCCGAGCAACCAGGGCTGCAACGGCTACATCGAGCTGTGCCCCGAGCCGCTCAACCAGGTCGTGTGGCCGGCAAGCCACAACGCCATGTCGTCGGCTGCCTACGACTTCCTCGGCGCCGAGCACACGCTCACCATCCCCGAGCAGCTCGACGCGGGCGTGCGGTTCCTCATGATCGACGCCTACTACGGCTACGACGACAACGGGCTCGTGCGCACCAACCTCGCGGGAGGTGTGAACCGTGAACAGCTGCGACAGGAACGCGGCGACGCCGCGGTGCGAGAGCTCGATCGTCTGGGTGCCCTCACCGGCGTCGCCGACACGTCGGGCAAGAAGCAGGACGTCTACTTCTGCCACGACTTCTGTGAGCTCGGGGCGATCTCGTCGAAGCAGGTGTTCAACGACGTCGACGCCTTCTTGACCCGCAACCTCACCGACGTCGTGGTGCTCGACGTCGAGGACTACGTGCAACCCAAGGACCTCAAGCGCGCGCTGATCGAGGGCGGGCTGTGGGATCGGGTGTGGAAGCCGAGCCCGAAGCAGATCGGCTGGCCGTCCCTGCGGCAGATGGTCGAGCCGAAGCAGAAGGGCGACGACGAGAACCCGCAACGGGTGATCATGATGAGCGAGAAGCACGGGGGGGAGGCGCCGTGGCTGCTCGGTGCCTACGACGTGTCACAGGAGTCGCCGTTCACGTTCTCCTCGATCTCGCAGTTCAACTGCAACCCGAACCGCGGCGGTACGGACAAGTCGTTCTTCATCGTGAACCACTGGCTACGACCCAACGGCCCGCCGGATCCCGTCGAGGCGTCGAAGGTGAACTCGCGCAAGGTGCTGACCCAGCGTCTCCAGCAGTGCATCACGGAGCGTCAACAGCTTCCCAACGCGGTGGCGGTCGACTTCACCGCGCAGGGCGACCTGTACAAGACGGTCAACCAATTCAACGCGGCCATCGCGCGGCAAGCCGGCGTGACTGCCACCATCACGAAGGCGGTGAACCAGCTGCGCGACCGCGAGGGCATCACCGACTCGGAGCTGCGGGAGCTGAACGCCCTCCACCGGCTCCCGAAGATCTCGGAGGCGACCGCCCGCAAGCTGCTCGGACCCCTCGCCGACGCCATCCCCACGCCGACCGCGCTGCCGAAGATGGCGTCGCCCTGCCCATCGGGATATCACGCCGCCAGCAAGGCCGAGATCAAGGCGGCGAAGAAGGCGATCCGGGAAGGCGCCACGAGCACGACGGCGGCGACGACCGAGGCGATCGCCGCCCCCGACGATTCGACCGCGCCGCCCGAACCGACCACCACCACGGTCCCGCCCGAACGCATCCTCTCCGGCTGCGCCCCTGACTGATTCAACTGGGCGCGAGCTCGGTGACCCGCCGCTCCAGGTACTCGCGTTCGGTGTCCGACGGACCGAGGTCGAGCGCGCGTGCGTACGCCCGCACGGCTTCCTCGCGTCGCCCGAGGCGGCGCAGCAGGTCGGCCCGGGTCGCGTGCAGGTACTGGTAGCCGTCGAGCCGGTCGGAGAGCGCGTCGACGAGGACCAACCCGGCGGCGGGCCCGTCCGCCATCGCCACCGCGACCGCGCGGTTGAGCTCGACGACCGGCGAGCCGGTCATTCGCACGAGCTCCGTGTAGAGGAGCGCGATCTCCCGCCAGTCGGTGTCGTCCGCGCGCGTCGCGGTGGCGTGGCACGCGGCGATGGCCGCCTGCACCTGGTACGGACCGGGGCGCTCACGGCGCAGCGCGCGGTCGAGATGGGCCTGTCCTTCCGTGATCATCGCGGTGTCCCACGTGGAGCGGTCCTGGGCCTCGAGCGGGACCAGGGCGCCGGTCGCGTCGACCCGTCCGGCGCGTCGGGCGTGGTGGAGCAGCATCAGCGCGAGCAGCGCGACGGCCTCGGGTTCGTCGGGCATGAGCTCGGTGAGGGTCCGCGCCAGACGGATGGCTTCGGCGGCGAGGTCGACGCGGAGCAGAGCGGCACCGCTGCTCGACGCGTAGCCCTCGTTGAACAGGAGGTAGATGACGGCGAGCACGGCGACGGTGCGTTCGGGCAGCAGGTGCGCCGGAGGCACCCGATACGGGATCCCGGCGTCGTGGATCTTGCGCTTCGCGCGCACGAGGCGCTGCGCCATGGTCGCCTCCGGGACGAGGAACGCGCGCGCGATCTCGGCGGTGGTGAGCCCGGCGAGCGTGCGCAGCGTGAGCGCGACCTGGGCTTCCACCGACAACGCGGGGTGGCAGCAGGTGAAGATGAGCCGGAGGCGGTCGTCGGTCACGCCGCTGTCGTCGTCGGCGGGTGGCGGAGGTTCGGCGGAGATCAGGACCGCCACCTCCCGCACCTTCGTCTCGCCCGTCTGGACACGGCGCAAACGGTCGAACGCGCGGTTGCGCGCCGTCGTCGTGAGCCACGCACCCGGGTTGGCCGGCACGCCGTCGCGTGGCCAGCGCTCGAGCGCACGCGCGAACGCGTCCTGGGCGCATTCTTCGGCGAGGTCCCAGTCGCCCGTGGTCCGGATGAGCGTGGCGACGATCCGTCCCCACTCCTCCCGGAACGCACGGGCGACCGCGGCCTCCGTGTCGGAGCCCGTCACATCTCCCAGACGGGCCGCACCTCGATGGAGCCGTGCTGCGCGCCCGGGATCTTCGACGCGACCTCGATGGCCTCGTCGAGGTCCTTGCAGTCGACGAGGTAGAAGCCGGCCATCTGCTCCTTGGTCTCCGCGAAGGGACCGTCCGAGGTGAGCACCTCGCCCTCACGGACGCGGACCGTCGTCGCGGTCGCGGCCGGGCGCAGACGCTCGCCGCCCTGCAGGACGCCCCGGGCGCCCATCTCCTCGCCGAAGGCCATGTAGGCGGCCATCTGGGCCCCCGCCTCGGCCTCGGACATCTCGGCCTGACGCTTGTCCTCGCCACAGATCAGCAGTGCGTAGCGCATGGTGCCTCCTCGGCAGTTCGTCGGTGCTTCCGGTACCACGACGAACGGCAACCGTCGGGATCGACACCAGCCTCGCAGAAATCTCCGCCGAGGCGACCCGCGGTCAGGCGTGGGCGCGGTGGCGCCACCGCAGTGCCCGCGGATGGCCCTCGGCGGGCGCCGTGGTGCCGATGAACGCGACGACCACGACGAAGCCGACCAGCGCGAGCGCGGCGTCGACCTTGAACGCGAGCGAGATGCCGTCGGCGAGCGACGACGCGCTGGTCACGAGCGCGGTGTTCAACCCCAACCCGACCGCGCCGCCTGCGATCTGGCACATGTAGACGATGCCACCGGCCAGGCTCGAGCGCGACGGGTCGAGCGACGTGACCGCGATGGTCGTGACCGCCGAGTAGAAGAGCCCCACCCCGACGCCGAGCACGATCATGCCGGGCACGAACGCGCCGTAGCCGGACTCGGCGTCGACGAAGGAGAGGAGCAGGATCCCGACTCCGAGGCACGCGGCACCCACCGCGACCACGAGCCGACCGCCGACGCGGTTGTAGAGCGAGCCGGCGACGAAGGACGTGGCCGCGAACACCCCCATCAGCGGCAGCAGGCCCGCCCCCGATTGCAGGGCCGAGTACCCGAGGATCTTCTCGAAGAACTGCGGCACGTACAGCAACGCCGAGAAGAAGATGGCCGACATGAGGAGCGTGGCCAGACACGCCGCCGCGAAGACCCGGTCGTGCAGCACGTCGCTCGGTACCAGCGCGCCGTCGCCCTGCCTCCGTTCGAAGCGGAAGAACGCCACCAGGAGCACCGCGCCGATCACGAACAGCGCCAGGATGGGGAGGCTCCCGAACCCTTCGGTCGAGCCCTCGTCGAGCCCGACGAGGATGAGCACGATCGCGGTCGACACGAGTGCGATGCCGCCGTAGTCGATGTGGCGTTGCGCGCCGGCGTCGCGCGACTCGGGCACCTTGCGGGCGGTGACGAACATCGCGAAGGCGGCGATGGGCAGGTTCACGAAGAAGACCCAGCGCCAGCTCAGCTCATCGGTGAGGAACCCGCCGAGCATCGGGCCCACTGCGTTCCCGAGACCCGCGACGCCGAGGATGATCCCGCCCGCGAGCCCGGCCTTCGAGTCCGGCAACAAGGCGTACGTCATCCCGAGGATCGCGGGCCACATGAGCGCGCCACCGATCGCCATCAACATGCGCGCGGTGATCAGCAGCCCGACTCCGGGCACGAGTCCGGCCACCAGCGAGAAGGCGGCGAAGACCGACGCCCCGACCATGAAGACGCGCTTGCGGCCGAACAGGTCGGCGAGGCGGCCACCGGTCACGATGAGCACGCCGAAGACGAGCGCGTAGCCGTTGATCACCCACTGCGCCTTCGTGAGCGACGTCGACAGGTCGTGCTCGATCTCGGGGATCGCGACGCTGAGGGCGGTGAAGTCGTTGGCGATGACGAACACACCGAGCGCCATCGCGCCGAGGGCGATCCAGGTGTTGCGATCCACCCGGTCTTCGTTCGGACTGCCTGTGCCTGCCATCGCTGGCGGCCAGCTTCTCACATCTCGTCGCGCCGCCAGCCGATCCTCAGGGCACGGAGGCTTGCACGGTGGACGTCCAGAACGACACCGTGACGCCGCCGTCGTCGTCCTGCGGTTCGAGCCCGGTGACCGGACCCCCGTCGAGCTCGGCGCGCAGTGCGTCCTCCACCGCGTCGACGTCGGACTGCTCCGTGTACGCGATGGAGATGGGCAGACGGGCCTCGGTCGTCGCCGCGTACGTGAGCTCGACGTGATCGGGGAGCAACGCGACGAGCTCGGCTTCGACGTGCGCGCGCCGGTGTGACGGGTCGAGCCGTCGGTGCAGTTCGTCGAAGCGATCACGAGCGTCGGGGACGGGCACGATCAGGTCCTGGAGCACGACCCGACCACCGGAAGCCGTCACCCGCACCATCTCGGTCACCGCGGCCGCAGGATCACCGACGTGGTGCAGCGACGCGAAGCAGTACACGACGTCGAAGGAACCGGCGACGAACGGCAGCGCCTGCGCATTGCCTTCTTGCAGCAGCACGTTGCCGACGCCCGCGGTGCGCAGGCGCGCCGCACCCAGGTCGAGGAGGCCGACGGTGAGGTCGATGCCCACGACCTGGCGCACCCTCGGCGCCACGACCTCCGATGCGTGCGCCGCGCCACAGCAGACGTCGAGCACCACCATGTCGTCGTGGAGGGGCTCGAGCTGTTCGACCGTGCCTGCGGGACGGCGCACGAACGGCGAATCGGGCCCCGAGAACAGCCCGACCTGGCGGGCGAAGGAGGCGCGGACGAGGTCGTCGTGGTCGGTCATGCCGCCACTGTTGCAGTCCCGCGCCGTGGGGTCGCCGCCTCAACGGCCACGACCGTCGGCTTCGAGAGCCTCCGCGGATTCGACCGGGCGTTCCTCCGACTCACAGGGGAGCGCCCGGTCGACCACCGCCGACGGATTCGGGACGTCGCGATGCGCGACGGCACGGACGTCAGGTGAAGACGCTCACACCACCCGGACCGACGAGCAGCCCGACGATGATGAGCAGGATGCCGGCGAGGACCGCGCCGCGCAGGAGTGACACGATGCCCGCGATCACGAGGATCACGGCGATGAGCCAGAGTACGAATGCCATGGCGCCTTGGTGCCCGCGCCCTCGCGCAGGCAAACCCGGGTACACGCGCTCGTGGCGCGCGTCACCGCCGCGCACACTCGTCGGTTTCCATGCCGGGGAGCGCGGGTAGTGCGCGGTGAGATGAATCCGACGAACCAGGAGGACACGCCGTGAACGACGACCTCAGCGGTGTGCGCGTCGCCTTCCTCGTCGCCAACGAAGGCGTGGAGCAACGCGAGCTGACCGACCCGTGGGACGCGGTGCGCCGCGCGGGTGGCGAGCCCGTGCTGCTCGCGCCCGAGGCTGGGACGGTGCAGTGCTTCGAGCACCTCGACCGCGCCGACGTCGCGCCGGTCGACGCGACGGTGCACGACGCGAGCTCCGACGAGTTCGACGCCCTCGTGCTGCCGGGCGGCGTCGCCAACGCCGACGAGCTCCGCCTCGACGGCGACGCGGTGCGCTTCGTCCGTCGCTGCTTCGCCCGCGACATGCCGGTCGGCGTGATCTGCCACGGACCGTGGATCCTCGCCGAGGCCGACGTCCTCGACGGGCGCACCCTCACCTCGTGGCCGAGCCTCGAGACCGACCTCGAGAACGCCGGCGCGACCTGGGTCGACGAGGAGGTCCACGTCGACGGCGGGCTCGTGAGCAGCCGCAAGCCCGACGATCTCCCGGCGTTCTGCCGGGAGATCGTGCACGCGTTCGCGACCGCGCGGGTGGGTTGACCGCCGCGCCGAGCAGTGCTCGGTCAGTACTGACCGTCGTTCATGGTGTCGACCGACGCCGCCCGCCGCGTGCCGAGCGTCGTCGGGAGGAACCCGCTGACGAAGCCGACGACGGCGGAGACCGCGGCGACGTAGAAGCCGGGCTCGAGGGCGTCGCGGAAGCTGGCCCCGAGCGCGTGCGTGAGCTCGTGCAGCTGGTACGCGTACACGCCGACCACCGCCATCGTCAGCAGCCCGCCGATCAGTCGCAGCCCGCGACCCCAGCGCACGACGGAGCCGATGCCGAGCAACACCGCGAGCGGGATCAGGTACACGAGGAACGAGGGATCCCCGGTCGCGTGCCGATCCCACAGGAACGCCGCCGGAATGCTGCTCGGGTGGACGCGGTGCGACTGCCAAGCCATGAACATCGACACCACCAGTCCTGCGGTGGCGACGAGGCCGACCACCATGCCTGGACCGGGCACGAACGCCCGATGTGCTCGACGAGCGCGCCGCGTCAGCGGCGCATCTCCGGGAGCGGTGTGTGACGCGGCCATGGTGACCTCCTTCGGGGTCGTGCCCACGGGTCGTCGCTCCTTGGTGTTCCCCCGTCGAGCGCGTCGCAATCCGTTGCGGGCCGTGACGCGTCGGTTCGCGTCGTCGTGACCGGAACGCCCGGTGCGCTCGGTAGGATGCCCGCTCACGCCGCGGCGGAGCGCGGCACCATTCGGGGAGGGAGCAAGCATCGATGGCAGATGAATGGGGTCCGCTCGGGGCGTTGGCCGGCGACTGGGAATCGGATCGAGGCGGGCTCGACGCCGCGTTCTCACACTCCCAGGGCGCGGTCTTGCAGACTCCGTACCTCGAGAAGCTCTCGCTCAAGCCGTTCGGCCCGGTCGACAACGGCAAGCAGCACCTGTACGGCCTCGACTACCGGTCGGCGATGTGGCGCGGCAGCGAGGAGAACCCGTTCCACACCGAGGTCGGCTACTGGCTGTGGGACTCGGCGACCGGTGAGGTCATGCGCGGCTTCGTCGTGCCCCGCGGGATCACCGTGCTCGCCGGTGGCGTTGCCGCCGCCGATGCGAAGTCGTTCACGCTGTCGGCCCGTCCCGGCGATCCCAACTACTCCATCGGTGAGAACCAGTACCTGTCACAGCACGCCTCGACGCTCAGCTACGACGTCACGATCACCATCAACGACGACGGCAGCTGGTCGTACGACGAGACGACGATGCTGAAGATGGACGAGTTCCCCGAGCCGTTCGCGCACACCGACCGCAACACGTTGCGCAAGGTCGGCTGAGCCTCCGTGGCCGACGCGCCCGCGCCGCTGGCTGCAGTGGCGGCCGACGCCCTCGCGTTGGGCACGGCCACCCTCGGCGAGTCGGGGGCGAGGCGCATGCACCCGCGCGTGAAGCCGGTGTGGACCGGCGCGCGCGTGGCCGGTCCTGCCTATCCGGTGCGCTGCAGCCCGGGCGACAACCTCGCCATCCACGTCGCCGTCACGCGCGCGCCGGCCGGTTGCGTGCTGGTCGCCGACATGGGTGGTGAGCGCGACTTCGGCTACTGGGGCGAGGTGCTCACCACCGGCGCCGAGGCGCGCGGGATCGTGGGGCTCGTCATCGACGCCTGCGTGCGCGACTGCGACGCGCTCGCCGCGCACGGCTTCCCCGTCTTCTCCACCGGCCTCGCGCTCACCGGCGCGTCGAAGGCGCAGCTCGGTGCGATCAATCGCACGGTGACCGCGGGCGACGTCACGGTCGAACCGGGCGACTGGATCGTCGGCGACGTCGATGGTGTGGTGGTCGTCCCTGGCGACGTCCTCGACGACGTGCTCGCAGCCGGACACGCGCGCGCCGCCAGGGAGGCCGCGCTGTTCGACGTGCTGCGCGAAGGTGGCACCACCGTCGAGGCGTTCGGGCTCGACACCACGCTCGTGGATGGCGCGTAGCCCCTCAGTGATTGGTGTAGTCGACCGCGCCCGCGCCGGCCACCGCGACCGCGAAGCAGAAGCAGTGGATCGGCGCGTGATCGGACACCGGCCGGAGGCTGTGCACCGCGTCGGGTGGGATGTGCACGAGGTCGCCCTGCGCGATCTCGCGCGTCTCGTCGCCGATGGTCATGAGCCCGCGGCCCGAGGTGACGTAGTAGAACTCGTGGGTCGGGTGCGCGTGCGGATCGACGAATCCGCCGCCCGCCACCTCGAACTCGCTCACCAGTTCGAGGTGCCCCCCGGCGGTGATGTCCTGCATCTCACGCGGCGAGACGAGCCACCAGACGGGTACCGTCCCGTTGTGCTCGACGACCGGCGCGACCTCTTCGATCGAGCGCACGTCCATGTCGCCCAGCGTAGAGGAACACCATGAGCGACGAACCCGTGACCGACGGGGTGGTGCATCGGGTCGACGCCGAACCGATCGACGTGAGCGCATGGGCGCCGTTCGGATGGCTGCCCCGGCCCGACACCGACTCCTCCGACGGTGAGCACACGCTCCACTTCGCGTGGGACGACGCCCACCTCAACACGATCGTCCACACCACCGACGAGATCGACACGACCGATCGGGGTCTGCGCTGCGCGGTGATGTACCGCCACGACACCCACACCCAGGCGCTCACGCCGCTCGACGCCACCGCGGTCGTTGCGGTCGCGCCCGCCGACGCGACGTTCGCCGACCCCGCCGACCTCGAGCGCATCCGCGCCTTCGTGCTCGAGCCCGGCCAGACGGTGGTGCTCCACCGCGGGACCTGGCACTGGGGGCCGTTCCCCATCAGGGGCGCGACGTCGGTGCGGCTCCTCAACGTGCAGGGCCGTCGCTACAGGGAGGACAACGCTTCCGTCGACCTCACCGGATCGCTCGTCGAAGTGCGCGGTTCTTAGGCCTCGCCGACGAGCGCGAACGAGTTCACGTACATGATGCGCAACGCGGGATGCACGGCCCATTCCTTGCACTCGGGCGTGTCCCACGAGCCGAGGCGCGCTTCGAGCAAGGGACGCATCCGCTTGAACGTGACCTCGGCTTCGGGATCGTCGAACTCGTAGAAGTGCAAGTACCGCGGGTCGCCGCCGGTCGCGTTCTCATACGGCGTGATCATGGTGAAGCCGGGTACGCCCGCCTCGACGATGTAGTTGATGTGCACGAAGTCGCCCCAGTCGCGCAACGCCTGCGCCTCGGCTGGCGTGGTCGGGCTGATGAGCACCAGGGAGAGCGACACCGTCGGCTTGCCGGTGAGCCGACCTTGACCGGGCCTCGGCGTGCGCAGGAAGTGGTGGCCGGTGATGCCGGCGGGCGGGTCGGGCGCGACGAACGACGGCGTGCACTCGTACACCGCGAGCGTGTCGAACTCGGGGAGCTCGCGCGGCAAGTCGGGCCGATCGCGGTACACGTTGCGCCACCAGGTGGCGCGTTCGACGCCTGGTCGCGCGCGCACGTCGGTGACGCGGCTGCGCGCGTAGTCGTCGGGTGTCACCTCCGTCATCTCCAGGTACAGGACCGGCGTCTCACGGTCTTCCATGTCCCCTCCTCGTGACCGGCTACTGCAGCGCGTCACACACCGCGAGCTGGTAGATCGCGCGTAGCGCGGCGAACCCCTTGGCGTTGCGATCGGGCGTGAGCTGGGAGTTGATCGAGACGACCGTCGACTTCGTGCCGTCGCGCGTCGACGCGATGAACTGCGTGTACCCCGGCGTGTTGCCGGTGTGGCCGTAGACGGTGCCACAGCGCGTCTTGTAGCGGAAGATGGCGAGACCGGCGGCGTTCGTCCCCGGACCGGGAGGCTCCGACGAGCCCTTCCTGAACGAGAACTGCTTCGCCTGCGTCGCCGCGTCCGTGAGCTTGCCCGACGCGTAGCCGCGCACGAAGTTGTTGGCGTCCTGCGGCGTGGACACGACACCACCCGACGCCCACGACCAGCCGGCGGCGATCACCTCGCTGGCATCCTCCGCCGCGTGCGGCGGATCGAGCTGGTACCCGTGAGTGAACGGGCTCGGGAGCTCGACGCCGACCGGCAGGCTGGTCGCGGTGAGGCCGAGAGGCGTGGAAACGCGTGCCGCGAGCGACTCCTCGTAGGGCCGCCCGTCGACCGCGGCGACCATCAACCCGACCAGGATGTTGTCGGAGTTCGAGTACTGGTACTTGCTCCCCGACGTGAACTTCAGCGGGTCGTTGGCCACGTAGGTGAGCAACTGCTCCGGTGGTGGCGCCGTCGCCAGCGAAGCCCTGACCGCCTTCTGGAACTCGGGCGTCTGGCTGAAGTCGGGGATGCCGCTCGTGTGCTGGAGCAGCTGCGCCACGGTGACGTCCGCCCAGGCCGCCGGTTGGCCGGGCAGCACCTTCCCGATGGTGGTGTCGAGGGTGAGCTTCCCGTCGGCCACTGCCGAGACCGCGGCGGCGCCGCTGAAGGCCTTGGCCACGCTCGCGAGACGCATCGCGTCGGTCATCCCGAACGGCTGTCGGGTCGCCAGATCGCCGTATCCGGCGGTGAACTGGACCGGCTGCGCATCCCGCTGCACGACGACCGAGATGCCCGGAGGACCGTCGGCGCGCTTCACGATCGCGTCCATGGCGCGTTGCAACGCGGCGTCGGCCTTCGACGTCGCCGCGCCACTGCCAGGCGCAACCACGACGAGAGCCGCGAGCGCAAGGCAGGCGACGAGGGCGATCCGCATCGGTGATCGACGTGAGGTGAGCATCCGGAGACCCTAACCGGGCCGCGGCGTCGCGCCCGCGGCGGCGGTTGTCGTAGGGTCCGGTCGCATCCGAGGAGGAGAAGGAGGAGCGCACATGGCTGACGTCGTCGTGGTGACCGGAGTCGGCGGGATGGGCGTGGCGTGCGCGCGACGCCTCGGTGCGGGCAGTCACCTCGTGCTCGCCGACTTCGACGAAGACAAGCTCGGCGGTGTCGTCGACGCGCTCGCGGCCGATGGCATGACCGTCACCGGTCAGCCCGTCGACGTCTCCGACCGGAGCTCGGTCGACGCGCTGGTCGCCGCGGTGCGCGCGGTGGGGCCCCTGCGGACGCTCGTGCACACCGCCGGCCTCTCCCCCACCCAGGCGTCGGGTGCGCGCGTGCTCGAGGTCGACATGCTGGGTACCGACCACGTCCTCAACGCGTTCTTCGACGTGGTCGAGAGCGGGACGGTCGCCGTGTGCATCGCCAGCATGGCCGGCTCGATGGCCGATCTCCCACGTGAGCTCGAGCACGCGGTGACGCGGGCATCGACCGACGACCTGATGGACGCCCTGGACGGTTTGGACCTCGGCGACTTCGGCGCGACGTACAGCGTCGCCAAGCGGGTGAACCAGCTG
>DASUAS010000327.1:0-2391 GCA_035763625.1 Acidimicrobiia bacterium | reverse complement strand
CAGGCGGTGACGAACAGCGAGCCGCGGCCGGCTTTCGAGCCCTTTGCCTGCCGACGGGCGGTCACCTTCGACTGGGTCGCGGGTTCGACCAGGCGTGCGCCGCGAAGACGTGGGCGACGGCGCCGCGGCTGAAGGGGATGGCGCTGATCGGTTCGATGGTGAGCGGTGCGGTGAAGAGCCGCTCGCCACGTCGCGCCGACGACGTGTCCTCCTCGGCGTGGGTCACAGCGAGGCGAGCCAGCCGTCGACGACGGTGTTGAACTCCACCGGTCGCTCCTGGTGCAGCCAGTGTCCGGAGCCGGCCCACGCGATCGACTGCGATCGCGGATCGTCGAACAACGTGGCTTCGAACGCGGCGCGGTCGGCGTCGGTGTAGAACGCGAGGACCGGGCAGGCGCGACGTCGGAGGTAGGGCACCGACGTGTCGCGGTAGCCCAGCGAGTCCGGTCCGATGAACAGGCCACCGAGCGTCGCCACCAGGACCGGGCCCGGCACGCCGGCGATGCGGCGCATGTGGAACGACTTGAGCGCGGGCGGCGTGGCCTCGGAGTAGCTGGCCGACAGGAACTGCTGCGCGGCGCCGACGGGATCGGTGGTGGCGAGGGCGGCGGCCATGCTCTCGACGACCGGTCGGACCTCGTCCTGGAGCAGGTAGCCGGGGTCGACGCTCACCACCGCCGACACCCGTTCCGGGTGTTCGACCGCCAGCGCACTCACGATGGCCCCGCCGAGCGAGTGACCCATCGCAACGACCGGGCCGACATCGAGCTGCTCGAGCAGGCCGGCGATGTCGGCGGCGAACTGCTTCGGTTCGTATCCGTCCGCGGGGACCGACGACCGGCCGTGGCCGCGGAGGTCGACGACGATCACGCGATGCTGTTGCGCGAAGTGGGGGATCTGCCACATCCAGTCGTGCCCGTCGCACGAGAAGCCGTGGACCATGAGGATCGGAGGGTCGCCCTCGCCCTCGTCGGTGAAGAACAGCCGCACCTCGCCGATGTCCGCGTACGCCACGTCGTCGCTCCCTCGTGTTGTTCGTCTGGGCTCAACGATCGTGTCCGACCGACGCCGCATGCCGCCACCCGGAGGAGGCAGCAGGCCGGTACGAGCGAGCGAGGGCCCCGCAGAACGGCGAGGATGAGGGCGAACCAGATTCCTCGACCCAAGGAGCGCCCGTGCCTGCGACGCCCCCGTTTCCCGCGCCCACCGAGGGGATCGTTCTCGCCCACTTCATCGTGTCGGACGACGTCGATCGCTCTCGTCGCTTCTACACCGAGGTGCTCGGCGGTCAAGCGGTCACGACCGGCGCACCCTCGTACGTCGCGCTGGCGAACGGATGGATCATCATCAACCGCGGCGGTGGCCCGACCGACGACAAGCCCACCGTCACCCTCGAGACTCCGCGCGACCCGAACCGGACGAGCAGCTTCCTCAACATCCGGGTCGCCGACATCGAGTCCGTGTACGCCGAATGGAGCTCACGGGGAGCGGAGTTCCTCACGACGCCGAAGCAACACGAGACCGAGATCCGCTGCTACCTCCGCGATCCGGATGGCCACCTCATCGAGGTCGGCCAGACGACGCATCTGCCGGTTGTCGGTTGACCCCGTCGAGATGCAGTGGGAGCGTGTGATCTCCCCGAAGAGCTGAGGAGACGCGCCCCATGAGCACCACCGAGGCCGCGGGCAGCGCCCCGTCCGAGCCGAGCGGCGCGCACGCCGACATGGCGCTCGAAGCGGTCGTCATCGCCGTCTCCGACGTCGACCAGGCGAAGGCGTTCTACGAAGGTCTCGGCTGGCGCCTCGACGCCGACCTCGGGGCCGACGACTTCCGGATCGTGCAGTTCAACCCGCCGCGGTCGGGGTGTTCGGTGCAGTTCGGGTCCGGTCTCACGTCGGCCGCGCCGGGGTCGGCGGTCAACCTCCTCGTCGTGTCCGACATCGACGCCGCGCACGACGACCTCGCCGCGCACGGCGTCGACGCCACGGTCTTCCACGACTCGACCGGTGGGTACGACCGGTTCACCGAGAGCGTGCGCGCGGACGGAGCCGATCCCGAGCGACGCACCTACGCATCGTTCGCCGAGTTCCGCGACCCGGACGGGAACGTCTGGCAGCTCCAGGAGATCACGGGCCGGCTGCCGGGTCGCGTCGACGCGACCAGCGCGACGTTCACGTCCGTCGACGAGCTGGAGCGCGCCCTGCAGCGCGCCGCGGCCGCGCACGGCGAGCACGAGCAGCGCACCGGTGAGCGAGACGAGAAGTGGCCGGCCTGGTACGCGGCCTTCATGCTGGCGGAGCAGACCGGCGCCGAACCGCCGGAGTGAACGACTCCGACGTCATCCCGGGAGCCGGTCACGTCGTCGACGACGCCGCCGCCTGAGCCGCCTCG
>DASUAS010000326.1:0-6082 GCA_035763625.1 Acidimicrobiia bacterium | reverse complement strand
ACTACCTCACGTCGACCGGCCGCCCTCCCGAAGAGGACCACGCTCTGCTCGAGGCGCTCGGCATGCCCGTCGCCGACGGTCCCGGCGAGGGCCGCTTCGTCGTCGACTCCCACGGCGCCCACGCGCGTCCCGCGCAGGCTCCCCGCCCCGCGCGCGTCGGCATCCCCGTCCGCGCCGAGTAGCGCCTCTCCTTCGCCCCCGCTCCCGCCCCGCTGCCGCGCGCGGCGCCGCGCCACGAACATCTCGCAGTTCGCGTACGCCGGCGGGGGTCAATCCGGAGATGTTCGCATTGTGAGGCGGCCGGTGCGGAAGAACTCCTCGCGCGGGCCGGGCAGGTAGAGGTCGTACTGGCCGACGACGACCCAGCACACGAAGAGGCCCACCACCTCCTCGATCACCACGACCCACCATGAGGGCAGCAGTCCGTCGTGGCTGAAGTCGCCGCCGAGGAACGGCCACCAGAAGAGGTCGGTGTTGCTGAACGCACCCGAGAGGATCAGGCCGCAGAACACGCCGATCGGGAGGCACAGCCAGCGCCGGCGCACGAGCCGCGGACGGCCGATGGTGGCGAGCATGACGATCACGAGCAACGCGACCGCGAGGAGCAGCGTGTAGC
Organism: Acidimicrobiia bacterium; assembly: GCA_035763625.1. GTDB lineage: Bacteria > Actinomycetota > Acidimicrobiia > IMCC26256 > DASPTH01 > DASUAS01. Next base: position 5,466 of record DASUAS010000326.1, on the reverse strand, counting down.
CGTACGCCCGGTAGCCGAACCCCAGGTCGAGCACGAGCGGGAGCAGCGAACCGGCGGCGATCAGGCGGTAGTCGACGCCGACGCTGCGGAAGATCGTCGCCACGCCGAACACCGACAGGCCGATGTACCAGAAGAACACGGGCTCAGGGCAGGTCGAGCGCGGCGTTCACCAGCGCGTCGGCGTCGCGGTTGAGCTCGCGCCGCACGTGGGCGAGATCGACCGCTTCGTAGTGCGACAGCAGCTGGCAGGCCCGGGCGTGCAGCGGGCGCAGGTGCTCCTGCTTCACCTTCCAGCGCCCGGCGACCTGTTCGATCACGAGCTTCGAGTCGCCCCGCACCTTCACCGCGCGCGACGGCGTGGCCGACGCGGCCTCGAGGCCCGCGATCAGCGCCCGGTACTCGGCGACGTTGTTCGTGGTCTCTCCGATGCGCTCGCTGACTGCCGCCAGACGGGCCGGCGGCACGCTCGACGCGTCGAACACGACCGCACCGATCGCCGCGGGACCCGGGTTCCCCCGCGCGCCACCGTCGAAGTAGACCACCACCTCGTCGAGCATCAGGGGACCAGGATCGCGCCGCAGTTGTCGCAGTGCGCAAGCGGCTGCCCGCCGGTGCGCTTGATCTGCTCGGCTTCGATGGCGGGGATCGAGAGGTGGCAGCCCTGGCACGTGGTCCCGACGAGACGCGCGACGCCCGCGCCCTTCGCCAACGCGCGGCAGCGGTCGTACTCACGCACGAGCGCGGCGTCGATGCCGGCCGCGACCTGGTCGCGCGTCGCACGCTCGGCCTGCATCTCCGCGATGACGGCCGCCTCGGCGGCACCGAGTGCCGCCGAGTAGCGATCGATCTCGGTCGCGAGCTGGGCGCGCTGCTGCTCGAGCTCGCCGACGGTGGCGTCGAGTGGCTCGCGCACCTCCATGAGCTCGAGCTCGCGGTTCTCGACGGTGCGCTGGTGGCGTCGCAGCTGCTCGACGTCGGCCTGCATCGCCTGCAGCTCCTTGGGCGAGCTGACCTCGCCGGAGTACATGCGGGTCTCCACCTCGGTGGCCTTCTCGGCCAGGGAACGCGCCTCGTCGTCGAGCCCCTGCTCCTCGCGCGCCACCCGGTCGCGCTCGGAGCGGGTCGTGCCCAGCCGGGCATCGAGCGCAGCGGCCGTGCCCTCGGCGTCGCGCAGCGCGTCGCGCTCCGGGAGCGTCTGGTGGCGGTGCAGGAGCCGTTCGAGGGTGCTGTCGTGCTCCTGCAACGTGAGGAGCACCTCGAGCTCGCTCGTCACTGACCGGCGCCGTTCCCGTTCGGGTTCCCCTTCCCGTTCCCGGTGCCGGGCTGCGGCTGGGCCGGCGCGGGCGCGGTGGCGGGCGGCGCGGTGGGCGTGGGGGTGGTCGGCTGCTGCTGCACCGTGGGGAGCTGCGGCGTGAACGGCACCACCGGCGCGTTGGGGTTGCGGCCGCCGGTGTCGATCACGTTCTGACCGGATCGTCCGCACACCGGTCCAGGGGCCGGGAGGGGCACGTTGGGCTCGTTGGCCAGCGCCCCGCTCATGAACGCCTGGAAGATCGGTGCGGCCGACGAACCACCGAACCCGGCACCACCTTCGACCCGGCGCCAGTTGCCGAACCACACTGCGGTCGCCAGCTGGGGGGTGGCACCGATGAACCAGGCATCACCCTGGGAGTCGGTGGTTCCCGTCTTGCCGAAGACGGTGTGGCCGGGCACCTCGGCGCCCGTGCCGGTCCCGCCGGTGACCACGCCGCGCAGCACGTTCTGCTCGCAGGCCGCCACGTCGGGCGAGAGCACCTGGTCACCCGGGCTCGTCGTGTCGAGCACCTTGCCGTCGGGGAAGACGATCTTCTGCACCACGTAGGGCGTGTGGTGCACGCCGCCGCTGGCGACGGTGGCCATCACGTTCGCCATGGTCTCCGTGTTCTGGGCGAACACGCCGAGGGTCAGCGTGAGGTAGGGCTGCAGGTTCGACTTGGTGATCCCCATCTTGTGGGCCATGTCGATCACCTTGTCCTCGCCCACGCTGGTGGCGATGCGGACGAACGCGCAGTTCACCGATCCTGACGTCGCATCCGCAATGCTGTAGGTGCCCGACCCCGGCTCGTCGTTGACCGTGTAGCCGTCGAATCCGGCCACCGAGCACGGGCTCGACCCGTCGACGGTGTCGGCGGGCGAGTAGCCGTTGGCCAGCGCGGTGGCGAGGGTGATCACCTTGAACGTCGAACCGGTCTGGCGGCCATCGGGCGACGTCGCGATGTTCGTCTGGCTGTCGTTCCAGTCCTCGCCCGACACCATCGCCCTCACCGCGCCGGAGTTCGGATCGATGGACACCAGCGACGAGACCCAGTCGGCGCCCATCTGCGGCTTGGCGTTGGTGGTGGCGTCCTCGGCCAGGTGCTGCAGGTTGGGGTCGAAGGTGGTGTAGATCTTCAGGCCGCCCTTGAGGATCTTGTCCCGCCGCTCGTCCTCGGTGTTGCCCAGCCGCGGATCCTTGAGCAGGTCCTGGAGCACCTCGGTGGTGAGGAAGTCGTGGCCGACGATGGAGGTGGCCGGTGGCTTGATGTTGGGCAGCGGCTCGTTGTTGGCGGCGTCGGCCTGCGCCTGGGTGATGTAGTGCTCGCTGACCATCCCGCGGAGCACGTCGGCACGACGACGGATGGCCCGGTCGGGGTAGGTGAACGGGTCGTAGGTCGACGGGTTCGAGATCATGCCCGCGAGCAGCGCCGCCTCGCCGATGGTGAGCTCGTCGAGATGCTTGCCGCGCGGGTACGGCGCCCCGGGGTCCCAGGTGTAGAAGAAGCGCGACGCGGCGGCCTTGATGCCGTAGGAGCCCGAACCGAAGTAGACCGTGTTGAGGTACTCGACGAAGATCTTCTCCTTCGAGAACTTCTCGTTGAGCCGCAGCGCGTCCTCGATCTCCTTGATCTTGCGGTTCACGTCGCGCTTCGAGGTGAGGATGCGGTTCTTCACCAGTTGCTGGGTGATGGTCGAGCCACCCTGCTCGATCTTCCCCGACGTGACGTTGGTGAGGAACGCGCGGAACACGGCACCCAGGTCGATCCCGTCGTTGGTCCAGAACGACCGGTCCTCGGTGGCGATCACCGCGTTCTGCACCATCTTGGGCACCTCGGCGAGCGAGGAGATCGGGTCACGCGCTTCGGTGCCGAACTTGCCCATCGGGGTGACACCGTCGGCCCAGTAGATGGTGGACGGCTGCGCCAGCGTCTTGAGGTTCCCCACCTGCTCGGCGGTGTAGTGGTGGGCGGTGGCCACCTCGACCGTGCCCGGGATCAGCGCCGCCAGGCAGGCGCCGACCGCGAGCCCTCCGACGACGATCGCGACGAGCACGGTGATCAACGAGCGGGTGAGCGGGCGCATGGGGCCTCCCAGCTTGGCACACCGCCCTCGTGCAGACGGGGTCAGGGTGAGCCGGAGGCCCCCAACGACTGGGCCACGAACCGGGCGTACGCGTCACGGCCGGTGGGGTTCAGGTGGATGCCGTCGTCGTAGAAGAACTCGGGGTGGGCGTCGCCGTAGGTGTGCCAGTCGAGGAGGGTGGTGTTGCTCTTGTACTTGGCTGCGCCCGCGGCCAGGGTGTCGTTGACCTCCTGCTCCCACGTGCGCGGCACCTTGGCGTTGATCAGCACCACCTTCTGCCGGTCGGCGAGCAGGCCCATCATGCGGTCGAAGTCGGCGGGGTCGATGAGGCCGTTGGTGCCGAGCTGCACGATCACGACCTGGCCGAGGGTTCCCGCCGCCTTGCGCTGGGCGATGAGATCGACGCCGGCGGAGAACTGGCGGCTCTCGGCGGCGTCGACCGTGGTGACCTGCGGCACCGTGGGCGTGGCGAACATCGGGTCGATGTCGGCGATGAGGTTCGGGGCTGCGCCCAGCATCACCGAGTCACCGATGGCGGTGACCGCCGGCGGCACCGACCCGGGCACGGTCGACGCGACCGCGGGCGCGGTGACGGCCGGCGTGGTGGTGACCGGCGCGGTCGTGGTCACCTGGCCGGCGACCGTGGTGGTCGTGGCGCCCGGGCCGAGCACGATGTGCGTCTCCTTGCCGAAGCCGGCGGGCGCGGCCGCGCTCCCCCCGTTGCCGAAGCCGACGACGATCACCACCAGCCCGATGACGATGCCCGTGGCGCCGAACGTGAACCGGGCCATGAGCTTGCGCTGGGTCTCGGCGGGCGCGGCGCGGTACTGGGCCCAACGCCGTTCGATCGCGCCGTGACGGATCGGTTCCTCGACGTAGCGGTACGACAGCGCGGCGGCCACGATCGTCAACGTGAGGCGCAGCACCAGCAGCGGGATCCCGGTCAGCGGCACGTCGGAGTGCGGCCGGGTGACCATGTAGATGGGCCAGTGCCAGAGGTAGATGCCGTACGAACGGATGCCGATCCATCGGAACACGGAGAACCCGAGGAGCCACGGCACCAGCCGCGCCGCCGGGTGCACCGTCGCCCCTATGAGCAGCGCCGTTGCCACCGCGCAGAGCAGGAAGCCACCCCGGTACAAGCCGGTGCTGAACTCGCCGACGTTGAGGAACATCCAGAACAGGGCGATGCCGCTGAGCACGGCGACGGTGTCGAGCACGATCCCGGCGTTGCGACCGGTGCGCCCGACGAGGCGCCATGGTGCCCACACGAACGCCAGCGCGGCGCCGACCAGCAGGACATGCGCGCGCGTGTCGGTGCCGTAGTACACGCGCGAGGGATCGGTGTAGGGCTGGAACAGGATCGCCATCTCGATGGCGGAGATGGCGATGGCGCACAGCACGCCGACCAGCAGCGCCTTGCGGCTCTTGCCCCACACCGTCAACACCAGCACCAGGATCAACGGCCAGAAGAGGTAGAACTGCTCCTCCACCGCGAGCGACCACACGTGCTGCAGCAGCGGCGGACGGCCCGCGCTCTGGAAGTACGACAGGTTCCGGAACACGAGGAACCAGTTCTCGACGTAGACCAGCGCGGCGATGACCTCGCCGCGGAGCTGGTCGAGCACGTCGGGGAGGAAGAGGATCGCGTAGAGCGACACCACGAAGAGCATGGTGAAGAGCGCAGGCAGGAGGCGGCGGGCGCGTCGGTACCAGAACCGCTTCAGCCCCACTCCTCCGGTCTGCTGCCAGTCGGACAGCAGCAGGCACGTGATGAGGTAGCCGCTGATGACGAAGAAGACGTCGACGCCGAGGAACCCGCCCGGGATCCAGCTCTGGTCGGCGTGGTAGAGCAGCACCGCGACGACGGCGAGGGCGCGGAGGCCGTCGAGCGCGGGGATGTAGCCGAGTCGCGGGGGCGCGTGCGCGTGCTCGCGCTCGACTCGCTCCGGTGCTGCCACTCCGGCCATCTTCCCATCGTCGCGCGCGAGACTGCGGTTCGTGGGTCGAGAACTGGCGGGCCAGGTCGCTCTGATCACGGGCGCGTCGAAGGGGATCGGCCGGGCCATCGCCGCGGCGTTCGCCGAC
>DASUAS010000325.1:0-8152 GCA_035763625.1 Acidimicrobiia bacterium | reverse complement strand
TGGGCCCGGGACGGATGATGCCGTCCTTCAGGCGGAGGAAGGTGTCGAGCTCCTCCCACGGCAGCCCCATCAGGCCGAGGAACACCGCCGAGGGGAACTGCTCGGCGAACTCGTGGGTGAAGTGGCACTCACCACGGGCCTCGAACTGGTCGATGAAGTGGTTCACCCGCGCGGTGACGTCGTCCTCGATCGCGTCCATCTGCCGGGGGGCGAAGATGGGGTCGAGGATCTTCCGGTACTTGAGGTGGCGGGGCGGGTCGACGCTCAGGGGAATGAGCGGACGCACGTTGCCGAGCTCCAGGAACCCCTCGGACGAGAACACGTCGGTGTTCTTGAAGGTGGCTTCGACCGCCCGGCGGCTGGCGACCATGTAGATGCCGGGCATGGCCTCCATGACCTCGGCGTCGACCAGGTGCTGGTAGCGGGCCTGGGGGCACGAGGAGTCGGCGAGGCTCTCGGCCGCCAGCATCACCGCGGTCGAGTCGCCCCGGTCGGCCGCGGACATGGCGTCCGAGGGGGAGGTGTCGTGCGTCATCCAGCGAGGGTACCCGGCCCCCGGAGGGCCTCCGTCGCGGACGCGCTGGACATAGCCTGATGGCATCAGTCATACTCCGAAGAGCATCAGGGAGGACGAGGGAACGTGGCCAGCTACGCGCCGAGCACCGTGGAGATCCCCGACGACTCGCCCGAGGCGATCGCCGAGCTGTTCGAGGCCCGTGGCCTGGGCGACGGCCTCCCCGTCGTCGTCCCCACGCCGGCGAGGGTCGACGCCATGCTCGAGCTCGCCGACGGCGACCCCGACGAGGTGCTCGCCACTCTCCTCCCCCGAGCCGGAATCGTCACCCGCCGCGTCGTCGCCATCAACGCGGTGCTCGCCGGGTGCCCGCCCGAGACGTTCCCGGTGGTGCTCACCGCGGTGCGCGCGCTGGCGCGGCCGGAGATGAACCTGCGCGGCGTGAACGCGACCACCCACCCGGTCGCGCCCATGGTCCTCGTGCACGGTGAGATCGCCGCCACCGCCGGCTTCGCGTCGGGCGTGGGCGCCTTTGGCCCGGGCAACCGGGCCAACGCGACGGTCGGGCGCGCGGTGCGTCTGCTCCTGCTCCACGTCGCGGGCGCGCGACCCGGTTCGGGCGACGCGGCCACCCACGGCCAGCCCGCGAAGTACACGTTCTGCGCGGCGGAACGCCTCGATGCGTCACCGTGGGAGGGCTACGCGGTGAGCCGGGGCGTCGACGCGCCGAGCGCGGTCACCGTGCACTGCGGCGAGGGGCCGCACAACGTCCACGACATGGAGAAGGACGGCGACCCGCAGCTGATCCTCGACAAGATCGCGTCGTCGATGGCGTCGCTGGGCATGAACAACGCGCCGATCAGCCAGGGTGAGCTCTTCGTGATCCTCGGCCCCGAGCACGCGTACAGCCTGGCGAGCAACGGCTTCTCGCGCGACGACGTGTCGCTCTACCTCTACGATCGCGCCCGGATCCCCGCGGCGACCTTCCGGCGCCACTTCGAGGAGCTGGCGTGGACGCAGTGGATGAAGACGGTGCCCGACGACCACCTGCTCCCGATGACCGGTGAGCCCGGCAACGTCAGGGTGCTGGTGGCCGGCGGCCCCGGCAAGCACACGCTGCTGGTGCCGTCGTGGGGGATGACCCGCAGCGTGACCCTGCCCGTGGAGGGATGACATGCCAGTCACGATCTACCTGCCCGACAGCGAGCCCGGGCCCGACCTCGCGCACCTCGCGCCGTCGCCCGCGTCGCTCGCCGGCCTCCGCATCGCGGTGCTCGACAACGGCAAGCCCAACGCCGCGCTGGTGATGGCGCGCGCCGCCGAGTCGTTGGCCGCGCGCACCGGCGCGCGCCTGGAGCTGGTCACGAAGAAGGGACCACAGGGGCGATCGGCGAACGCGGCGATCCCGTGCGCGCCGGACATCTTCGAGAAGGTGCTCGCACAGGCCGACGTGGTGATCACCGGCACCGCCGACTGCGGGAGCTGCACCGCCTACAGCGTGTACGACACGATCGAGCTCGAGAAGGCCGGGCGGCCGTGCGTCGTCGTCACCACCACCCAGTTCGCGCCGATCGCGTCGACCATGGCGTCGAGCTTCGGGCTGCCCGACGCGCGGACGTTGGTGCTCGACCACCCGATCGGCGGAACTGCGCCGGCGGTGCTCGAGCAGTGGGCCGACGCGGCGACCGACCGATTGTTGGAGCTCTTCACGCGTCCCGACTGAGGCATCGGGCGTTCCGGTCCGCGGCCCCGTATTCTCCTGGCATGCCGTTCTGGACCGACCAGGTGGTGCCGCGGTTCACCGACAAGATGCTCGGCTCGAGCGCGGTGATGAAGCTTCGACGCGGGGCGGTCGACTCGCTCGCCGGCGACGTCGTGGAGATCGGGTTCGGATCCGGGCTCAACGTCCCGCTCTACCCGGCCGAGGTCACCCGCGTGTACGCGGTCGACCCGTCGCAGGTCGGACGCAAGCTGTCGCAGGCCCGGGTCGACGCCTCCCCCGTGCCGGTCGACTTCGTCGGCCTCGACGGCGCGCAGCTCCCGCTCGACGACGCGTCGGTCGATGCCGCGCTCAGCACGTTCACCCTCTGCACGATCCCCGACGTCACCCGCGCGCTGAGCGAGGTGCTGCGCGTCCTGCGCCCCGGGGGTACGTTCCACTTCCTCGAGCACGGCCTGTGCCCCGATCCCGCGGTGGCGCGGAACCAGCGCCGCTTCAACGGCATGCAGCAGCGCCTCGCCGGCGGTTGCCATCTCGACCGTCCGATCGACGCGCTCGTGCGTGAAGCCGGATTCGAGATCACCGAGCTCGCGCACGACCAGATGCCGGGACCGAAGTTCATGCTGCCGTGGGGGTACCTCTACGAAGGTGTCGCCACCCGGCCGAGCGAGACTGCCGCGTGACCGGAACCCGCTGGCTCGACCCTCAGGAGCGACGCATCTGGTTGGGGTGGGTCTTCACCAGCCGGCTGCTCTGGGAGGAGATCGAGCGCGACCTGCAGCGCGACTCCGGGTTGTCGTTCGGTCACTACGAGATCATGGTGATGCTCTCGGAGGCGCCGACCCGATCGCGCCGCATGAGCGAGCTCGCCGACGCCACGCAGTCGTCGCGCAGTCGCCTGTCGCACGCGGTCGCGCGACTCGAGGAGCTCGGCTGGGTGCGACGCGAGACGTGCGCCGAGGACCGACGCGGTCAGCTCGCGGTGCTCACCGCCGAGGGGTATGCAGCGCTCGAGGCGGCGGCACCACGACACGTCGAGAGCGTGCGGCACCACTTCTTCGACCAGCTGTCGACCGAGCAGCTCGCCGAGCTGCGCGACATCCAGATGACGCTGCTCGACCACCTCCTCCCGCTCGCCAACGCGCGCGGCGACGTGCGGTCGAAGATCCTCGAGGAAGCGCGTGCGCAACTCGACCGCTGAACCGGCCTGATCGGCGTGCGCACTCGGAGTGGGGGGCTGCTCCCGTACTGCATCGTGGCCGGGAGCGTCTCGCTCGGGTACGGGTCGATCTACACACTGCTCGCCGACCTGCGCGACCGCTACGGCTTCACCGAGGCACAGCTCGGCTACATCGTCGCCGCCGGGTTCTTCGCCGGGTTCGCCACCCAGCTCGCGCTGGCTCGCCTCGCCGACCGCGGGCACGCGCCGCTGCTCGTGCGGGGAGGGATCGTCCTTGCCATGGGCGCGATGATCGGCAGCGCGATCGCCACGCAGTTCTGGGCGTTCCTCGCCGCCCGGCTGCTGCTCGGCCTCGGGAGCGGCGCGGTCGGTCCGGCCATTCGTCGCATCGTGATCACACGCGAACCGGAGGCCGTCGGCGCGAACCTCGGCCGGCTGGCGGCGTTCGACGTGGCCGGATTCATGCTCGGACCGCTGGTGGCGGCGATCGTGGCGCAGGCGCTCGGCATCCGGGCGCCGTTCGCGTTCCTCGCGGTGGTGTTCGTCGGCGTGCTGGCGCTCGCGTCGCGACTCGACCTCACCGCGGGCGAGGCCGTCGAACACGGCGGGCACGCGCTGCGGGCGCTCCTGAAGCGGCCTGCGATCCAAGCGACGCTCGCGGCGAGCATCGCGTTCTACCTGACCGTCGGGATGTTCGAGGCCATCTGGGCGGTGCTCCTGCGCGACCACGGTGCCGAAACCTGGCTCATCGGCCTCACGTTGTCGCTGTTCACGCTGCCGATGATCTTCCTCGCACCCGTCGGTGGTCGTTCGGCGCAGGCACGCGGCCCGCTACGGGTCGTCGCGGTGAGCCTGAGCGTGGCGTGCGTGTGCACGTTCTCGTACGGCGTGTTGCCCAGCTTGTGGATGCTGCTCGCGGTGTCGTTGGTGCACGCAGTTGCCGACTCGTTCACGATGCCGAGCAACCAGGTCGCGGCCGCGCTCGGGAGTCCGCCCGAGCACCTCTCCGCGGCCCAGGGGCTCCTCGGCGCCACCGGGCTCGCGGCCGCCGGCCTGACCGGCCTGGTCGCCGGGTTCGTGTACGAGGAGGCGGGACGGTTCGCGATCTGCGCCGGCACCGCCACGTTGATGGTGGTCTTCCTCGCCGCCGCGCTCACCGTGGGCCGCCGCGAGCTCGCCGACACCGCCGAGATGGTCGGCACCGACTCGCCGATCGCCCCCGACGCGGTCGGGAGCGGCGTCCCCGACCTCCCCTGAGCAGCCGTCGCGCAGCTGACCGAGCCGAAGCGACGCGATGTGGAACGTCTCCGTGCCAGATCGCGATGCATCACCCCGCGTTCGCGGCGACGGCCGCCGCGAGCGAGGGGACCTCGGCCAGGCAGCGCAGCATGTCGTTGAGGTGGGTGCAGGCCTGCAGCTCGGTGAGCGTCGTCTGCACCTCGGTGCGGAAGCCGAGCACCGGTCGTCCGACCATGAGGACGGCGTGCTCGGGCGCCCACTGGCACTCGGGGAACGGCAGCACGCGCGGCGTCGCCTGCACGGAGAGCAGCGTGAGCTCGGTGGCGTCCACGCGGGCGACCACGTTGTACTCGTGCAGCGCCATCTCGGCGCCGTCGGGCTCCCAGTAGCTGTCGCGGAAGAAGGCGTCGATCTCGAGCACGTCGTCGACCGGCGTGACATCGATCCGACGGTGACGCCGCATGCTCACGACCGGACGCTCGTGGAAGTCGTGCCAAGACAGCGCGTCGTCGTCGACCACCAGCTGCCCGGCGGTGCGGATCGCGTGCACCGACTCGGTCTCGCCCGCGAAGGCCCGCTGCGCGCTACCACCGGGACGGAGCCCCGAGCAGATGATCTTGCCCTTGCGCTGTCCGAACCCGGCCGGGGCCTGCTGCCGCCGCGCCCGGAGGTCCTCGGGCGACATGTGGCGGGTCCAAACGAAGCCGGCGATGAGGCTGGTGCCGGCGATGTCGTCGAGCAGGAGGTGCAGTGGCGTCGCGGCCGCGCGCTCCCCCGGCAGCACCTCGTCGATGGCGGTGCGCAGATAGCTACCGCCCTGCGAGCCGGCGAGCCCCTCGATGCCGGGGCGGGGCGGGTCGGTCTCGATCGATCTGACCGTTCGATCGACGTCGATGACCGCGTGCATCGAGGCGTGGTCGACGACGACCCCGTCGCCGGCGTTCGTGGTGACGAGGTCGCGAGCACGGCCGACGAGGTGGAGCGACGTGCCGACGCCGTCGGGCCACACCATGTCGATGCTCGAAGTGCGTCGCGCCGACCCGCGACGTCGAGCTGGTGTGCCGGTCTGCGAGTCGTCGAGCGGTTCCGGCAGTGGGCGGGGCGGGGCCACGGAGATGTCGGTCACCGGGTCACCCTACCGAGTCCCCCGCACATCGACCTCCGGCGTCGCGAGTACGGTCCCGACCGTGGACGACCTCTTCCAGCCCTATCAACGCACGCGAGCGCGCGTGTGCACGCTGCTCCTCGACGCGACTGACGACGATCTGTCGCGCACGGTCCCCGCGTGCCCTGAGTGGTCGGTGCACGACCTCGCGGCGCACCTCGTGGGCACGCCGGCCGAGCTCGCGGCCGGGCGCTTCCCCACCGCAGACTTCGGACCCTGGTTGCAGGGGATCGTCGACGCCCGTCGTGACGACGAGGTGGCTTCGCTCGTCGAGGAGTGGCACGGACTCGACGGCGCGATCGAACCGATGCTGCAGGGACCAGGTGCACTCATGTTCGGAGACGTCTCCGTACACGAGCACGACCTGCGCGGTGCGCTCGATCGGCCCGATCACGACGCGCTCGAAGTCGACGCACTCGTCACGTTCGCACTGGAGTCGTTCGCGACGCCCGCGCGCGACGCGGGGTTGGGCGCGATCGTCGTGGAGCACGACGGGCAGAGCTGGCGCAGCCATGAGGACGACGCGGGGTGGACGCTCCGCGTCGAGCCGTGGGAAGCCGTGCGCGCCGTCTACAGCCGACGCACCGCCGACGAGCTGCGCGCGCTGCCGTCCGAGGGCGATGCCGAGCCCTACATCGGGCTCGTCACGGCCCACCTGCCGTTGCCGGAGCACTCGCTCGGCGAGTGAACGGGACTACTCGGACAACGCCCATTCCAGTCCGCCGGCAAGGTGCTGGAGGTACACCGGGCTCTCCCACGCGCTCGGGAAGTGCCCAAGGCTGGTGGAGAACACCCGGCCGGCGCCTTCCGTGAAGCACCACGCGAGCGGGTAGCCGAACGACGGCGGGTGCGCACCCGGCGCGTCGAGATCGAGGTCGCCCTCGCGCACGCGGATGAGCACCTGCGCGTCAGGGCGGAGGTCACGGAACTGGTACACCTCGTCGTGCCACTCCCACGCGTCGCCGAGGTGCGCGCACGCAGGGTGCGACGGCGCCAGCACGTCGGCGGTGAACGTCTGCGTCCACGGGTGGCCGTCGAAGCGCGCGCCGACCAGCGCGCCGTACTCGTCCCACTCGTAGCAGGAGTCGGTCGCGGAGTGGATGGCGAGGACCGACAAGGATCCTCCGCGCACCCGTTCGACGATCAGCGCTCGTTGCGACGAGCTCCACGGGGTCTCACCGATCGTGAACAGGGCGAGGACACGGGCGTTGCGGATCGCGGCGCCGGGGAGCATGCGGACGTCGTCGACGTGGTACGGCTCGAGCCCGTACAGCTCGGCGACCTGCGCGACGCCGACCGCAGCCTGGTCGAGCACGCCGTGCACGCCGGCGAGGCCGTCGACGTAGGGCGCCACCTGGCTGACGAAGAGCAGTGTGTCGGCCACCTGCGAACGCTACCGCCCTCTCCGAGACCATTCAGCAGGTCGGTCCTCGACGGGCCTCCGCGTCGGGGGGCAAGCTCTTCCGATGCCCACGACGCCGAGCCCGTGACCCCGATGACGCCCAACGAGCGCGTGGCGAGTCAACTGCACCTCGACGTGTTCCGCGCCGAACGCATGACCGAGACGATCGATCGGCTCCAGCAGCACGTCGCTCCCGTCTGGCGGTGATGACGCAGTGACCGTCGGCCACGCTCCTGCGATCGATCCCGACGCCGAGCCGCGCCTCGCTGCGTTCGCACGTGCGCCGGTGCTCGGGATCGGCGTCGCCTCGGTCGCGCTGCTGCTCGCGTTCGCGTCGCGCTACGGGTACCACCGCGACGAGCTGTACTTCCTCGCCGCGTCGCGGCACCTTGCGCTGGGCTACGTCGACCAGCCGCCGGTGGCGGTGCTGGTCGCCGGGCTCGATCGCGTGGCGCTGGGTGATGGGCTGGTCGGGCTCCGCCTCGTCCCCGCGCTCGTCTCGGGGGCGATCGTGGTCCTCACCGGCCTCATGGCGCGCGAGCTCGGCGGCTCGCGCTTCGCCCAGGCGTTCGCGGCGGCGTGCGTGGCTGCCGGTGGGCTGCTCGTCGTGGGCCATCTCGAAGGGCCGACCGTCTACGACGTGTTGGTGTGGACGCTCGCCACCTGGCTGGTGCTGCGCGTGCTCCGCACCGGCGACACGCGCCTCTGGCTCGCGGTCGGGTTGACGGTCGGACTCGGGATGGAGGCGAAGCAGACGATCCCTCTCCTGTTCGTGGGGCTCGCGGTGGGCTTCCTCGCGAACGGTCAGCGCGCGGTGTTCAGGAGCCCATGGCTGTGGGCGGGCGTCGTGGTCGCGCTCGTCGGCGCGACGCCGAACCTGATCTGGCAGGCGACCCATTCGTGGCCGACGGTCACTGCGTCATCACCGCCAG
>DASUAS010000324.1:0-11587 GCA_035763625.1 Acidimicrobiia bacterium | reverse complement strand
TCGGCTGTGCTCATCGGCTCGACGCCGTCGCGCACCCATGCCCTCACCGCGTCGAGATGCGGGCCCGACTCTGCCCCGGTGAACTCCTTGAACATGTCGTTGGAGAAGGCGACGCCGTTCGGTCGCACGATGCGATCGCCTTCGTCGATCCAGACGACCGCGGGCACGTTGCTGATCGCGTAGACCTCGGTGAGCAGGTGCTGCGGGTCGATGAGCACCGGCATGGTGATGCCCTCGGCCCAGGGGCGCACGTCGTCGGGTGACTCGTCGAGCGCGACCGCGATCACCGTGAAGTCGTGGTCGCGCAGCTCGTCGTGCAGTGCCTGCCACCCGGGCAGGTCATAGCGGCACCCTCACCACGACGAGAACGCGTGCAGCAGTCGCTTCTGGCCCCGCCACTGCGAGAGCGCGTGCGGCTCGCCGTCGAGATCGAGGAGGGTGACGTCGGGCGCGACGAGCGACTGCAGCGCAGTGGCCCGTCGTTCGCGGTCGAGCGCGACGGCGACGATGCCGAGGTCGGCGTCGACCACCGTGGGTCGCCCGAGCGCAGCCGCCGCCCCGACGACGTCGACACGTTCGCCCGCCACGAGCGCGTCACGGTCGCGCACGGGGACGCACACGTCGTCGCGGCACAGCCCTTCGGGCTTGAGCGTCCACCCCAGCGCGTCGGCAAGCCCGTCGCGGGGCACCAGGACCCGGCCGTCGACGATCTCGGCCGCCACGTCGATGCGCTCGTCGTCGACGATCGTCACGCGCGCCATCCGGCGAGCCTAGATCGCGACCCGTAGCATCCGCGGATGGAGATGCAGCGGAGGTGTGGCCGGACGGCCGGGACGCCGCAGCGGAATCGACCCTGAAGATGGACGCCCGTGAGTTCCTCGGACTGCGCGCCACCCACAACCCGGTGCGCTGGTACTTCGAGGTCGTGCCGGGGATCTGCACCGACGAGAAGTTCCTCTTCGGGGGCTGTGGTCTCGGCGCCGCCATCGAGGCGCTCGAACGCACCACCGGCCGTCCCGCCGTCTGGGCGGTGGCGCAGTACCTCTCGTTCGCGCACCCACCCGAGATCGTCGACGTCGACGTCACCGTCGCCCGCGCCGGCCACCAGACCACGCAGGCGCGCGCGGTGGCGCACGTCGGCGATCGCGAGATCCTCACCGTCAACGCCGCGCTCGGCGAGCGTGACGGCGGCTACGACGGCCAGTGGGCTCGCTTCCCCGACGTCCCGGCCCCCGCTGACAGCCCGCTGCGACAGCGGATCTCCCGCGTCGACGACTCGCTCGCGCACCGCCTCGAGATGCGCCTGGCCCGCGGCCGCGACCTCACCGCGCTCGACGGCGCGCGCGACGACGGCCACAGCGCGTTGTGGGCCCGGTTCCCCGCCGGGCTCGAGGCGTCGGCGGCGTCGCTCGCCATCCTCGGTGACTACGTGCCCTTCGGCGTCGCCCAGGCGCTCGGTCAGCACGTGACCGGCAGCAGCCTCGACAACACGCTGCGCGTCTGCACGTTGGTGCCGACCGAGTGGGTGCTCATCGACGTGCGCGTCCACGCCATCGCTCGCGGGTTCGGCCACGGGCGCGTCGAGCTCTGGGCCGAGGACGGCACGCTGCTCGCGACCGCGAGCCAGTCCTGCGTGGTCCGTCCGCGCACGCCGGCCTCCAGTTGAGTCCGACGCGGGTCAGGCGGTGACGACGAGCTGCTCGATCCGCGCCAGCGTCTTGTCCATGTTGTCCGCCGTCTTCTTCCCGCTGCGCGCGACGAGCGGCTTGCTCAGGCTCGCCTCCTGGGAGATGTCCCAGGTCTCGCGCACGAGCGTGCCGCCGTCGACCGGTTCCAGCTCGTAGCGCCAGATGCGCCCACCGCCCAGCTTCGCCCCCCACGACACCGGCGGCTTCGTCTGCCAGGCGATGCAGCGGTTCTCGTCGTACTCGATGACCTCGTTCAGCATCGAGTAGGGGATCCCCATCTTCATCGACATGCCGAACTGCGAGCCCAGCGTGAGGCGCTCCGACCCCGACTTGGCCTCCCTCACGGTGCCCGAGCCGTCGATGTCGCGATGACGGGCAGGATCGGCGAGGAGGTCGAAGATCTTCTCGGGGGGCGCGGGGATGACCCGCTCGACCGAGACCACGTCACCGTTGGCAGCCATGGCGCGGGAGCGTATCGGGACCGGTGGCAGAATGCTCGCGGCAGGCCGACGAGAGGAGCGCACCATGGCGCTGGCGACTGACGACATCCTCGCCATCCAGAAGTTGATCGCCGACTACAACCACGCGGTCGACGCCGGCGACGGCCCCACGTTCGCCGCCATGTTCGTCGAGAGCGGCTCGCTCGACAGCGGGTTCAACGTGCTGAAGGGGTACGACGAGCTGCGCGACTTCGCCGCGATGGTGCCGTCGATGGCCCCGGGTGCGCGCCACGTCGTCAGCAACGTCTCGATCGACGGCGACGGCGGCGACGCCACCGCGCGCCTCTACCTCCAGATGTGGACGACCGCAGGAGGCGCGGCCGAGACCAAGCTCGTGATCTCCGGTCGCTACGAGGACACGCTCAAGCGCGACGACGGCACCTGGCGCTTCGTGACCCGCAAGATGATCCCCGACAGTTGAGGGGGAGCGGAAGGCTCTGCGCTCCCCGTTGGGACGGAGCGAGCGGGAGCGAGCGACGGTGGTCAGGCGTGCTCCCAGTGCCACGGCTCGGGGGACGAACCACCCGGCTCGGCCCAGGCCGGATGCCAGAACCCGAAGCGCCCCGCGTTCGCCTGCAACCACGCGTAGCCGGCCGAGAAGAAGGTGAGCTCGCCCGCGCCGTCCTCGAAGTCGACCGCGCGTCCCCATCCGTGCACGCTGGTGCCCGGCACCGCCGCGAACTGGCACGCGCCGAAGAAGCAGTAGAAGTCGTGCCACCAGACCTGCATGTCGTAGTCGCGGTAGCACGACGTGATCCGGGGTGGATCGATGTCGAAGTACGGCCGGAGGTACGCGCTCGTCTCGGGCAGCAGGGCCACCCCGTCGGCGTGGGCGGCGTCGAGGAGCTGTCGGAGCGGGCCCGCAACGTCGTTGGCCACCCGGCAGGTCGGGGTGATCGTGGTGAGGTCGCTGTCCGGAAGTCGCCCGTTCTGGGCGGGTTGTGCCGGCGGGAGGCAGGCGGTCGCCGCCCCGGCGACGACGATCACGAGCGCGATCGTGGGCACGAGCCGACGCACGGCGCGACACTACTGGTCCGCGCGCGAGCGCGACGTGAGCGAGGAGGACGCGATGCTGATCGTGACCGTGCTCCGTACGAAGGGTGACGCGGTGGTCACCGTGCCGCCCAGTGCAACCGTCCGCGAGTTGCTCGACACGTTGGCGGAGCACCGCATCGGCGCGGTGGTCGTGTCGTCGGGAGCCGGCATCGCGGGGATCGTCTCCGAGCGCGACGTCGTGCGTCGACTGCGCGACGCCGGTGCCGCCCTGCTCGACCAGCCGGTGGCGCGCATCATGACCACCGAGGTGGTCACCTGCCGGCGCGAGACCCCGGTCGACGAGCTGATGACCACGATGACCGAACGGCGCATCCGGCACGTGCCGGTGGTCGACGAGCGCGGCGCGATCGTCGGGATCGTGAGCATCGGCGACCTGGTGAAGAGCCGCATCTCCGAGCTGGAGAGCGAGCGCGACGACCTCGTCGGCTACATCGGTACGCGGTAGGCGAGGCGCGTCAGGCCCCGGTGGGCCAGGGGCGCATCAGGTTCTCCTGGACGAGCGTCGCCAGCAGCCGGCCCGACCGGTCGTGCACCGATCCGCGGTACACGCCGCGCGCGCCGGCGGCCGACACCGGCTCGAGCGCCATGAACATCCACTCATCGGCGCGCGCGGGGCGGTGGAAGTAGACGGTGTGGTCGAGACTGCTCCCACCGCGCGGCAGTCCCGGCACGTCGAGCTCGGCGAACCCCGTGCTCATGTCGGAGAGGTACACGACGGCGCCCGCATGCAGCACGCGGTCGTCGGGGAGCTGCTCGCGTGTGCGGGCCCAGATGAAGCGCGACGAGACCTGGGTCGCGAGGTCGTCGGGCGCGGGGTCGATGGTGCGCATCTCCATCAACACGTCGTCGCTGCGGATGCGGTGGTCGCCGAGCGCCTCGAGCTCCTCGGGTGAGGGTACGTCGCGCACCGGCACGCCCGACCAGTCGCCGCTCTCCTCGTCGACGTGGAACGACATCGATGCGGTGAAGATCGCCTTGCCGCGTTGGAGCGCCTCCACGCGACGCGCCGAGAACGACCGCCCGTCGCGGTCGCGACTCACCTTCATGATCGTGGGGTGCTCGGGCTCGCCCGATCGCAGGTAGTAGCCGTGCAGCGAGTGCGGGAAGCGGCCGTCGGGCACGGTGAGCCCGGCGGCGCGCAGGGCCTGCGCCGCGACCTGACCGCCGTAGAGGTGGTCGGTGAAGGGGCGGCGCGGGTTGTGGGCCCGGTAGAGGTCGCGGTCGAGCTCCTCGAGGTCGAGGAGCTCCTCGAGCGTCTCGGCGCGGGGGAGCTCGGGCGAGGCGGCCATCGGGCGACGGTATCTGCTGCGCCTCGACATGGTCGTCCCGACGGACCGGTCGCTAGCCTCCCTGGCCGGACCGCCGTGCATCTCACGCGCGGCGTCACACGTACGAGGGAACGGATCGATGGGACTCTTCGACGGCAAGGTTGCGATCGTCACGGGCGCGGGACGCGGCATCGGGCGTTCCGAGTCGCTGCTCCTCGCGAGCGAGGGCGCCAAGGTGGTGGTGAACGACCTCGGCGGTTCCGGTGCCGGTGAGGGCGCTGACCAGACGCCGGCGCAGCAGGTCGTCGACGAGATCAAGGCCGCCGGCGGCGAGGCCGTCGCGAACTACGACGACTGCTCGAGCTGGGCCGGCGGCGAGTCGATGGTGCAGCAGGCCATCGACACCTTCGGCGGACTCGACGTGCTCATCTGCAACGCCGGCATCCTGCGCGACAAGATGAGCTTCAACATGTCCGAGGAGGAGTTCGACGCGGTGATCCGCGTCCACCTCAAGGGTCACTTCGCGCCGATTCGCTTCGCGTCGTCGTACTGGCGCACCAAGGCGAAGGAGACTGGTGAGCCCGCGCACGCGGCCATCGTCACGACTGCGTCCGAGTCGGGCCTCTACGGCAACGCGGGACAGACCAACTACGCGGCCGCCAAGGCCGGCATCGCGTCGATGACGATCGTGCTCGCCCGCGAGCTCGAGCGCTCCGGCGTGCGGGTCAACTCGATCGCGCCGGTGGCGGCCACCCGCCTCCTCGGCACGGTGGCCACGCCCGAGCTCACCGACAACCCGATGATGAGCCCGGACAACCCCGCCGCCGGTGCGGTGTGGCTGGCGTCGCCGCTCGCCGAGGGCATCACCGGTCAGGTGCTGAAGATCGCCGGCGGGGTGGCGCAGATCGTCGACGGCTGGCGCCCGGTCACGCAGATCAGCTCCGGCGACAAGTGGACGATCCAGGCCCTGGCCGACGGCCGCGACCTCCTGTTCAAGGACCGCGACCCCGGCGTCCCGCCGTTCCGCGCCTTCGACAAGTTCGACGACACGACCCCCTGAGGCGATCGCCTCGAGGTTCGCGGTGTCATGTGACCCCGAACTTCGAGACGTTCAGGGTCGTTCAGGGCGTGAGGGGCGGCACCCAGGCGGCGTCGTGGATGTCGTCGGCCGCGACCGGCTCGACCAGCGCGTCGACGTGGAGGAACTCGAACCCGGCGAGGAGCGCGTAGCGCTCGTCGACGTCGGTGTCGCCGACGTGCACGTAGCGATCGGCGGGGAACTGCGATCTGACCTCGTGGAGGTGGTGCTTGCCTCCGACGAACTCGGGCTCCACGCCGTGGCGTGACCAGAGCGGCTGCTGGCTCGAGCGCGGCCAGTCGGACGCCACGCCGACGATGTAGCCGCGCCCCACGAGCTCACGCGCGACCGCGGCCGACACCGGACCGGGTGGATCACCGAACTCCATGGTGCCGTCGATGTCGAAGCTGACGACGATCCGCGGTCTGGCCGCGGGCTCGGGTCGCGTGGGCTCCGTGCCGGTGGTCGTCATGTCGAGGAGGGTACGCGCGGTCCACCCGGTTCCGGGCGGTCGGGGTCGGGGAAGATGGGCATGGCGCCACCGAGGCCGAGCTCGGCCGCGTTCTCGAGCGCCTCGACCGCCGAGTGCATCGGCCCGACCGGCGTGACGGAGCGGGGCAGGAACCGGCGCGTGACGAGCGCGGCGACGATGGCGAGCACGACGCCGAAGATCGCGGCCACGCGGATGCCGTCGACGAACGCGGTCTGCGCGGTCGAGGCGAAGTCGGCGCCCACACGCGGCGGCAGCTTCTCCGCCACCTGCAGCGCGCCCGCGATCGACGCGCTCGCGGTGCCGCGCAGAGACGTGGGGATCTTGCCCAACGCGTCGTGGAGGTGGCTCGTGTACTGCGATGCCGCGATGCTGCCGAGCACGGCGATGCCGAGCGCGGCGCCCAGCTCGCGGGTGGCGTCGTTCATCGCCGAGCCGGCGCCGGCGCGGCTCTCGGGGACGGCCGACATGATCGACGCGGTCATCGGTGCCATCGAGAGGGACACTCCCGTCATCAGCGGCGCGAGGCACAGCCAGCAGTACGCGAACGACGTGTCGATGCCGAGTTGCGTGAACAACGCGAACCCGAGCGCGATCAGCCCCATGCCGAACGCGACCGATCGGTTGGCCCCGAACCGCTCGACGATGCGCGGTGTGAACGGTGTGACCACCAACATGATCACCGCGATCGGCAACAGCTTGATGGCGGTGTCGAGCGCCGAGAACCCGAGGACGAGCTGGAAGTACTGCGTCATGAGCAGCATCACGCCGTACATGGCGAGGAAGACCAGCATCATGGCGCCGCTGCCGACGCTGAAGGACGGGTTGCGGAAGTAGCGCATGTCGAGCATGGGCTCGTCGTTGTGGAGCTCCCACGCCACGAAGAGCGTGAGCACGACCGCAGCGACCGCGAACGCGATGAGGGTGACCGGCGCGCCCCACCCCTTGCCGGGTGCCTCGATGAACCCGTAGACGAGCGCGGACACGCCGACGATGGAGAGCAACGCACCGAGTGGGTCGATCGCACCCTCGTTCGGGTCACGCGACTTCGGCACGAAGAACCAGCCGCCGACGAACGCGACCGCGATCACGGGCAGGTACACGAGGAACGCGGAACCGAACCAGAAGTGCCCGAGCACCCAGCCGGTGATCACCGGGCCGACCGACCCCGCGATCCCGGTCGTCGTCGCCCAGATCGCGATGGCCTTGGCGCGCTCGCGGGGCGGGAACACGTTGACGAGGATCGACAACGTCGACGGCATGATGAACGCGGCGCCCACACCCATCGCGGCGCGACAGGCGATGACCTGCGTGATGTCGGTGGACTGTGCGGCCAGGAAGCTGGCCACGAAGAAGGTGCCGAGCCCGAACTGCAGCGCGCCCTTGCGGCCGAAGCGGTCGCCCAGCGCACCCGAGGTGAACAGCAGGCCCGCGAACACGAGCGAGTAGATCGCCACCACCCACTGCAGGTCCGATTCGCTGGCGTTGAGGTCGCGAGACAGGGTGGGTAGGGCGACGTTGAGCGTGGAGTTGCCGCCGAACACGATGAGCAGGCTGAGGCAGAGCACGCCGAGGGTCCACCAACGCCGGGCGTAGGCCTGCTCCTCGGTACGGCCATCCGTGGGGGAGGACAGGATCGCCATGGCGGACATTATGTCAGTGAGTGACAGAGAACGCCAACTGACAAACTGCAGCTGTTGCCAAGCGTCGTGGTGTGCCACAATGATCCCATGACCACTGCGGTGGAGCCCTCGGTCGGCCCCTCGGTCGGCCCCTCGGTCGGGTTGCGCGAGCGCAAGAAGGCGCGCACGCGCGAAGCGCTGCAGGAGGCCGCCATGGAGCGGTTCTCGCGCCAGGGCTTCGACGGCACCACGGTCGAGGAGATCGCCGAGGCCTGCGAGGTCTCGCCGCGCACGTTCTTCCGCTACTTCCCCACCAAGGAAGACGTGCTCTTCCCCGACGCCGCCGGCCGCCGCGAGCGGCTGCTGGCGGTCATCGCCGAGCGACCGGCGGACGAGCCTGCGTTCGGGGCCCTCCGTGCGGCCATGAGCACCCTGGCCGTGGACTACCACCACGACCGCGACGCGCTGGTGGCGCGCTCCCAGGTGGTCGCCTCCTCGCCCCACCTCCAGGCCTACAAGGCGGAGCACCAGCACGGGTGGGAGGCCGCGGTGGTGGAGGTGCTCGAACGACGCGCGCTCGCGCAGCACGCCACCGTCACCCGCGAGGAGCTGCAGCTGGTCACCGCGGTCGCCACCGCCGCGCTGCGGGTCGCGCTCGACGCGTGGGTGGGCGATCCGTCAGGTCGCGATCTCGACGTCCACCTCGACGACGCGTTCGTGCGCCTCGCGTCGGGGTTCGAACCCGCCCGTGCGGGGTAGCCCCACGTCCGCCGAGACCACGCGAAAGCTGACGCGATGGAAGGTGGCGCGAGATGGCGGGCAAGAAGGCGAAGGCTGCGGCGGCCAAGGCGAAGGGCAGCGCCAAGATCGTCGCCGGCGAGCTCACCGGCAGCAAGAAGCTCGAGGCCGAGGGGCATGGCGCCAGGGCCAAGGCCGGCGTGACCACGACCAAGGAGAAGGTCAAGGACGCGTTCCGCTGAGGCGGAGCTCCTCCAGATGACGTGCGGCGAAGCGGTCACGCGCGTCGAGGCTCGGGAAGTAGACCAGCGTCCACGCATGCGTCCTCCCGGCGCGCGCGAGGGCTTCGAACCGGTGGTTGCCGTCTTGCAGCAGCAGCCGGTCGTCGCGCCACTCGGCGAGCAGTGGCGGCGGTTCCCAGCCGTCGTCGAGGTCGTCCTGCATCGCGGCGACGTCCTCTTCCCACTCCTTCGGCTCGACGTCGCACACGGCTTCGTCCTCGGGGCCCGCGAGGCGGACGAGGCGTTCCACCGGCAGCTGGACCGGCCCGTACCACCAGTGCCGCTCCTGCGCGAGCGCGGCGGCGAGGATCTCGTTGTCGCTGCCCCGGCTCGCCAGGAAGTCGGCGACCCACTGCGCGATCGCCTCGTCGCCGCTGTCGGCGGCTGCAGATGCGCCGACGAGGCCGAACCGCGTCCGCTCGGTCACGGCGCGGTCGTTCCCGGCGATCGAACGCCGCA
The DNA here is from genome assembly GCA_035763625.1 of Acidimicrobiia bacterium. Classification (GTDB taxonomy): domain Bacteria; phylum Actinomycetota; class Acidimicrobiia; order IMCC26256; family DASPTH01; genus DASUAS01. Next base: position 2,407 of record DASUAS010000324.1, on the reverse strand, counting down.
AACCCGCCGGGCTGGAGCGGTCCGGGGTGCGCCAGACTGCGTGACCGCAACCGGACCCGCCGCGAGCGCGGCCAGCAGCCGAGGGGGCACGTGATGGAGACGTCGGACGGTCGACTGGAGGGTCGGGTGGCCATCATCACCGGTGGCGCACGGGGCCAGGGCGCCGCCGAAGCCGCGCGGTTCGCGGCGGAGGGCGCGACCGTGTTCGTCACCGACGTGCTCGTCGAGCAGGGCGAGAAGACCGCGGCCGAGGTCGGGGGGACGTTCGTGGAGCACGACGTCGCCGACCCCGCGCAGTGGGACGCGCTGGTGCAGCGGGTCGTCGCCGACCACGCGCGCATCGACATCCTCGTGAACAACGCCGGCATCCTGCGCTGGGAGCGCATGGCCGACACGTCGTTCGAGTCGTGGAACGAGGTGGTTGCCGTGAACCAGACCGGCGTGTTCCTCGGCATGAAGGCGGTGACGCCGCAGATGAAGGAGCAGCGCGGCGGATCGATCGTCAACATCTCGTCGGTCGGTGGTCTGAGCGGCGCCAGCGCGTGCTTCGCGTACGCGGCCACGAAGTGGGCCGTGCGCGGCATGACGAAGGGCGCCGCCATCGAGCTCGGTCCGTACGGGATCAAGGTCAACTCGATCCATCCGGGCATCATCGACACCCCGATGATGGGCGGCACCGACCTCGACGCTCTGGCGTCGACCATCGGGGTGCCGCTGCAGCGCTACGCGCAGCCGGAGGAGGTGGCGAAGCTGGTCCTGTGGCTGGTGTCCGACGACAACTCCTACTCCACCGGTGCCGAGTTCGTCATCGACGGGGGCCAGACCGCGTGAGCGTCGGACACCCGTGAACGCCTCCGCCGCCCCCGACCCGCGGCGCTGGATCACGCTTGCGGTCGTCGTCGTCGCCGCGCTCATCGTGGTGCTCGACAACTCGGTGCTCACCGTCGCCATCCCGACGATCCTCCGCGACTTCCACACCACGCTGCCTGCGGTCGAGTGGGTCATCACCGGATACGCGCTGACGTTCGCGAGCCTCCTCATCATCGGCGGACGGCTGGCCGACGTCTTCGGGCAGCGACGCATCTTCGTCATCGGCGCCGCACTGTTCGGCGCCGGTTCGCTCCTGGCGGGGCTGTCGTGGAACATCCCCAGCCTGATCGTGGGCGAAGCCATCATCGAGGGCATCGGTGCGTCGCTGATGCTGCCGACGACGCTGTCGATCATCTCCACCACCTTCCAGGGCCGGGAACGCGCCACCGCGTTCGCCGCCTGGGGCGCGACCGTCGGTGTCGGTGTCGCGCTGGGTCCGGTGGTCGGTGGATTCCTCACCACCAACTACACCTGGAGATGGGCGTTCGGGATCAACGTCATCGTCGCCCCGCTCGCCATCATCGGTGCGCTGCTGTTCGTCCGCCGCGACCGACCCGCGGCGCGGCGCACGGCCATCGACGTCCCCGGCGCGTGTCTCATCGCCCTGGGCATGTTCCTGTTCGTGTTCGCGCTCAGCGAGGGCGCGCGCTACGGGTGGTTCCGCCCGCTCGACGCGTTCAGCGTCGCCGGCACCGAGGTGTGGTCCACCGACTTCGGGGTCTCGCTCATCCCGTTGGTGATGGTGCTCGCGCTCGCGGTCCTGTTCGCGTTCTACAAGCTCGAGCGGCACAAGGAGCGCACCGACCGCAGCCCGCTGTTCGAGTTCGGGCAGCTGCGCCACCGGGGCTTCCGCTACGGGCTGATCACGACCAGCGTCCTCGCCATGGGGCAGATGGGCATGTTCTTCGTGCTCCCCGTCTTCCTCCAGGATGCCAAGCACCTCAGCGCCGAGACCAACGGCTTCTGGATGCTCCCGTTCGGTGTCTGCATCGTGATCGGATCGCAGCTCGGTGGCTACCTCACCCGGTACACGAGCGTGGCGCGCGTCGTGCAGATCGGCCTCGTGCTCGAGTTCGTCGGGCTCGTGGTCCTCGCCTTCGCCGTCGATCCCAACATGAGCTTCGTCGATCTGCTCGCGCCCTACGGGTTGTTCGGCTTCGGCATCGGCTTCGCCAGCTCGCAGCTCACGAACGTGATCCTGTCCGACATCCCCGACGAGAAGTCGGGCGTCGCCAGCGGCGCCAATTCCACCGTGCGTCAGGTCGGGTCCGCGCTCGGCGTCGCGGTCATCGGTTCGGTGTTCGCGAGCCTCACCATCTCCCGCACGATCGACGCGGTGAAGTCGGCGGCGTTGCCGGCCGCGTTGCGCGACACCGCGGTCGCGGGCGTGCACACTCAGGGCGCGTCGTTCCCGGTGCCGCACGGTGCGTCGGGCATCGACGCCTCCACCTTGAGCCACGCGCTCGCTTCCGGCATCACCGATGCCGTGCGCCCGGCGTTGCTGCTCGCGGCCGGGTTCGTGGTGTTCGGCGCGGTG
>DASUAS010000323.1:0-7965 GCA_035763625.1 Acidimicrobiia bacterium | reverse complement strand
CGCCATCACCAGGACGTCGATCTCGCGCTCGACCCCGTCGACGTCGACGATGCCGGTCGGGGTCATCGACGCGACCGCGCGTGGCACCAGCTCGACGTTGGGTTCCTTCAGCGCGGGATAGAAGGTGGTGGCGAAGATCGGACGCTTCCCGGGGTACGGGTACGCCGGCGTGACCGCCGCCTTGAGGTCGGGACGGTCGGTGAAGGTGCGGTCGATGTAGTCGAGGCACATCTGGCGGCGGGCCTGGTTCATCTCCGACTCGGGACGGAAGATCTTGCCGCCCCAGATGTTCTTCTCCATCAGCCACTTGAGCCGCAGCCGCTCCCGCCGCCGCCGCCAGCGACGTGCGAACGTCGCTCGCTCCTCAGGAGTGAAGTCGCGCTCGCCCTTCGGCAGGACCCACCCGGGCTCACGCTGGAAGACGTAGAGGTGACCCACCTCGGGTTGGATGGCGGGCACCAGCTGCGACGCGGTCGAACCGGTGCCGACCACGGCCACGGTCTTGCCGGCGAGATCGTGGTGGTGCTCCCAACGCGACGTGTGGAACTTCGGACCGGTGAAGTCGCCGAGCCCCGGCCAGTCGGGGTAGCGCGGCACGTTGAGGAAGCCGACGCCGCTGATCAGCACGTGGCACTCGTCGACCCGGCCGTCGTCGAGGCGGACGGTCCACACGTGTCGGTCGTCGTCCCAGCGTGCCGACTCGACCGTGACGCCGAGCTCGAGGCGGGGGCGCAGGTCGTACTCGTCGACCGTCGCCTCGAGGTACTTCTGCAGCTCGGGCTGCTGCGCGTGGGTGCGCGTCCAGTCGTGCGACTTGAACGAGTAGGAGTAGAGGTGCGAGCCGACGTCGACCTCGGCCCCCGGGTAGGTGTTGTCCCACCACGTACCGCCGATGCCGAGCGAGGACTCGTAGATGGTGAACGTGTCGACACCGGCGCGTCGCAACTTCACGCCCGCGGCGATGCCGCCGAATCCGGCGCCGACGATCACGACGCGCGGCGTGCCCGCCGGCCCGAACAGCTCGCGCGCAGTGGGACGTGCGCGTCGACTCACGGGTACCTCATGAACTCGACCAGGTTGCCGTCGGGATCGCGCACGTAGACGCTGGTCGCGTCGGTGCCGCGCGCGCCGCGGCGCGGCACCGGGCCTTCCTCGACGGTCGCACCGACCGCGTCGAGGAGCGACTGCAACGCGTCGGCCGTGCCTTCCCACCGGACGCAGAAGTCACCACACGGCGGGGTCGCCGCGGGCGCCCGCAACGTGAAGTCGGGGCGGGTCCACATCGCCTCACGGTGGAAGTTGATCATCTGGTCGCCGAGGTGCACCACCACCACGTGGTCGGTCTCGTCGACCGTCGATCCCAACGCGCGGTAGAACGCCACCATCCCCTCCGCGTCGCGCAGCGGCAGCGAGACGTGGTCGAAACCGGAGACCGGCATGTCCGCCGAGCCCGTCACGCGACCGCCGACGATCCGGCGAACCCGTAGAGCTCGGCGCAGTTGGTCGCGGTGACCTTGCGCCGGTCGTCGACCGACAGCGCACCCAGCGTCTCGTCGATCACGCGGCGGGACTCGGGGAACGTGCTGTCGGTGTGGGGATAGTCGGAGGCCCACATGCACGAGTCGGCGCCGAGCAGCGGGATGAGATCGGTGACCAGCGCGTCTTCCTCGAACGTCGCCATGACCTGGCGCCGGAACAGCTCGCTCGGGCGGATGCGGGTGAAGTCGGTGATCTTCTCGCGCAGCGCGTCCCACTCGAGATCGGCGCGCGCGAGGAAGTAGGGCAGCCAGCCCACACCCGACTCGGCCAGCACGAGCGTGAGGTCGGGATGACGTTCGAGCGCGCCCGAGAAGAGCATGGTGGCGAGCGGTTCGTCGAGCTGCAGAGGGAGGACGGTGGCGAACGCGGCCGACTGCCACTGGCCCATCCGGTAGCTCAGCCCCGACCACGAGCCGCCCTTGAGGTGGAAGCTGAGCGGTATCCGCGCGCTGGCGGCCGCCGCCCACAGCGGGTCCCAGGCGCGGTCGCCGATGTCCATGCCGAAGATGTCGACGATGGCGCCCCGGTGGCCGAGCTCCGCGCACCGCTCGAGCTCGGCGACCGCGGCGTCGGGGGAGTGGCTGGGCACGAACGCGAGCACGCACAGGCGGTCGGGCGCGGCGGCGTTGAACTCCTCGATCGCCCAGTCGTTCCACGCCGCGTAGCAGCGGTCCTGCAGCCGGGCGTCGTCGATGGGCAGGCCCAGCGCGAGCGGCCCGTAGATCACCGACGCGGCGAGGCCGTCGCGGTCCATGTCCTGGAGTCGCAGGTCGGGTCGTCCGGCGCGGTAGCCGTCGTCGTCGATGCCGGCGCGGCCGATCGCGCTGAGGCTCTTCAGCAGCGTCGCGTCGGCGGGCGCGCCGCTCCCGCCGAGCACGCGGTCCTCACACATCCAGACCCGCTCGCCGTCGCGGTCGACCACGTGCGGGCCGCGGGCGGCGTCGGCGAGGGAGAGCCGGGACGACCACAGCTCCGGCGGGACCGCCCGCAGGTCGAGGTGGTCGTCGCACGAGTAGATGGCGGTGTCCATGCCGGCACTTTAAGACAGTTGACTTTCTCGCGTCCACGGTGCTTGGATGCCGGCCGTGGACGCCTCGGACCAGGCCCGCGACGAGATCACCGCGCTCGTCCACGGCTACGCAGAGCTGCTCGACGGGGGCGACGTCGAGGGGGTCGTGGCGATGTTCGCCCGGGCGACGTGGCGTTCGGCCGCGACCGGCACCGTGCTGCTCGTCGGTCGCTACGAGGACGAGTACCGCTGCGATCCCCATGGCTGCTACCTGACCGACCGCCGGTTCCACGTCGACCTCGATGCCTCGCTGCCGCGCGCGAGCGGCGACGCCGGGCTCCGCCCGGTGGCGACGCCGAGGACGGAGCGAACGGAAGCGAGCGACGGCGGGAAGGCGGTGTCGCCGTGAAGTTCGGGTTCGCGGTCCCGGCGTACGGCGACGCGGTCGAGTCCGGCATCGCCGAGCTGGTCGCGGCGGGGGAGGAGCTCGGCTTCGAGTCCGTCTGGTGGCCCGACCACATCGCGGTGCCCGACTACGCGACCGCGGTGAACCTGCAGACGCCGTTCCTCGAGCCACTCGCCGCGTGCGCATGGGGGCTCGGACGCACGACACGCCTCCGCTTCGGCACCGACGTCCTCGTCGCGCCCTATCGCCACCCGCTGGCAGTGGCGGCGATGATCGGCACGATGGGCGCGCTCGCCGGTGACCGGCTCGTGCTCGGTGTGGGCATCGGCTACCTGCGCGGCGAGTTCGAGGTGCTCGGGGTCGACTACGACGCGCGCGCCGCGACCACCGAGCAGTGGCTGCGCGCGTTGCGCGAACCGCCCGACGGGTTCTCCGTCGTCCAGGCGCCGACGCGCGTCCCGGTGTGGATCGGCGGCAACAACCGGCGCGCGCACCGGCGAGCCGCGCTGCTCGGCGACGGCTGGCACCCGTTGTGGCTGCCACCCGCCGACTACGCCGCCGCGCGCGAGGAGATCCTCTCGATCCGACGCGAGGCCGGGCTCGACGGGCCGTTCACGTTCTCGTTCAGCGCCGGTCCGATGCGCTTCGCCGACACGCCCGACGACGGATGGCCACCCCCGCCGGCGCGCGCGCCCGCAGGATCGGAGTTCCGGTACTCGCCCGAGTTCTGGATGGCCCCCGACGGGCGTCCCCGTCTCGTGGGCACTCCCGACGACCTGATCGGCGATCTTCGGTCGCTGCAGGACGCGGGCGTCGACCACGTCACGCTGCGCTTCGGCACCGTCGACACCGCGCCGTACGAGCGCTTCGCCGCCGAGGTGCTACCCGCGTTCACCTGACGCCGGCTGCTCTGCCTCGTGCTCCGGCACGCCGTCGCGCCAGCTCCGATCGGAGCTCGCCGACTCGGGCGGGTCGAAGCCCACCGTCCACTCGTGGTCTCCGGAGCCGACCTCGAACACCTCCGTCCGACCGGGCAGCACCACGTCGGCGGTCGTGTTGGGCGGTACGAGCGCGCGGACGACGAGAGCGCCGTCGCCGCCGATCTCCCACGACGACGAAGCCGGTCCGTACGGCGTGTCGAGTCGGCTCGACGCCCACTCGAGTCCACCGCCGGGCTGCGGTGCGATCCTCAGGCGCCGCCACCCCGGCTCGGCGGGGGCGAGGCCGCCGACGACCCGGTGCAACCAGTCGGCGACCGCGCCCAACGCGTAGTGGTTGAACGAGAGCATCCCGATGCCGTCCTCGTTCACCCGACCGTCGGCAGTGATGGCGTCCCAGCGCTCCCAGATGGTGGTGGCGCCACACGCCACGGGGTAGAGCCACGAGGGACACGCGTCCTGCAGCAACAGGCCGTACGCGACATCGACGTGGCCGGTGTCGGTCAGTGCGTCGCAGATGAGCGGCGTGCCCACGAAACCGGTCGCGATCTTCAGTTGGCTCCTGTGTGCGAGCGCGGCAAGCCGTTCGCCCGCCCGGGACCGTTGGATGTCCGAGTGGAGGAGCCGGAACGCGATCGCCAGCGCGTACGCGGTCTGCGCGTCGGACGCGAGGCGTCCGCTCGGCGTCACGTACTCGTGCGCGAAGGCCGCGCGCGCGTCCCGCGCGACGGCGCGGTAGCGCGTCGCGTCGTCATGGCGCCCGATCCGCGTCGCCGCCGCGCCGAGCAGGTCGAGCGAATGGATCATCGCCGCAGTGGCGAGGAGATCCGGATCGGTGCGCTGATCGAAGGCGTCACCGTGCGCGCCCGTCGGGTCGAGCCAGTCGGCGAACTGGAAGTCTCCGGTCCAGAGCAGATCGTCCCCCGCGCGCGCCAGCTCGAGCTCGACCCACGCCCGCATGCTCTCGTACTGGTCTGCCAGCAGGCCGACGTCGCCGAAGCACTGGTGCACCGTCGACGGCACGGTGACGGCTGCGTCTCCCCACACCGCGGCGGGCAGGAGCCACTCGAGCGAGTCGGGAACCACCCAGGGCACGGTGCCGTCGTCGCGCTGCTCGGCGGCGAGGTCGCGCAACCACGTCTGCAGGAGCCCGGCGCAGTCGTAGAGGTAGCTCGCGGTCGGTGCGAACACGCCGATGTCGCCGGTCCATCCGAGCCGCTCGTCACGCTGGGGGCAGTCGGTCGGTATGCCGACGAAGTTGCCCCGCATTCCCCACACGACGTTCTCGTGCAACCGGTTGACCCGATCGTCGGAGCACTCGAACCACCCCGTACGCCGCATGTCGGTGTGCACGACGAGTGCGGTGAGATCGTCGACAGCGAGGTCACCGGGCCATCCGGACACCTCGGCGTAGCGGAACCCGTGGAAGGTGAAGCGCGGGTGCCACGTCTCGGTGCCCCCACCACGGAGGACGTAGTGGTCAGTCGCTTCCGCGTTCCGCAGCGGTTCGGTGCAGAGCTCGCCGTCCTGGAGGACCTCCGCGTGGCGGAGCGTGATCTCGGTACCGGCGTTCCCGCGCACGGTGAGCTCGACCACACCGACCAGGTTCTGCCCGAAGTCGACGATCGTGCGCCCGCTCGGGGACGTGGTGATCTCGATCGGATGCAGGCGTTCGGTCACCCGGATGGGTGGAGCAATCGGACCGCGCAACGTCGCCAGCTCGTGGTGCACACGCGTGACCGGCGTCCACGCCGAGTCGTCGAACCCCGGAGCGGACCAACCCGCGAGGTCGGCACGCGCGTCGTAGGCCTCGCCTTCGTAGAGCCCCGACGCGCGGATCGGCCCAGTCGTCGCCACCCACCGGTCATCGGTGGCGACGATCATCGACGAGCCGTCGACGAGCAACAGCTCGAGTTGGCACAGCGCCGCGAGGCGATCGCCGTAGCGGTTGCGCCGGAGGTCGTCGGCGAGCGCGCCGCGGTACCAGCCGTCGCCGATCACGATGCCGATCACGTTGTCGCCTTCGTGCACCGCGTCGGTGACGTCGAACGTGTCGGAGCGCAGCTGGTGGTGGTAGCTGGTCCATCCGGGTGCGAGCACGTGATCACCGATGCGCCGGCCGTTCACCTCGACCTCGTACACCCCGAGCGCGGTGACGTAGAGGCGCGCTCGCACCACTCGTCCACCGGCCGTGAACTGCCGTCGCAGGTACGGGCACGGTTGTGCCGACTCGACGTCTTCGTCCCACCCGGGCCCGACGAAGATCGCCTGCCAGTCGTCGACGTCGAGCAGACCTGCTTCGACGGTGAGCGGTGCGCTCCACTCCGACTCGCCACCGTCGTCGCCGACGACGCGCACGGCGACGTCGCAGCGCTGTCGCGACCGCAGCGGCTGCGTCGGCCAGGGCACGAGCACCGAATCCGACGAGCGGATCAGGCCGGTGCGATGCACGCCGGCATCCGGATCGGTGACTTGGAACTCGTACGCGGCCTGCATCCAGCCCGGCGTCGCGGTCTCGGTCCACCAGCTCAGCCGGGGAATCGAGGTGCCGACCCCCAGGGTTTCGACGAGGTGTTCGGCGGTGAGGCGCGAGACGTGCGGTGTCGACAACGGAGCTCCCGGACGATCGGAGGTGTGTGCGCAGTTCTGCGACCGCGCATTCTCGCACAACCGTCCGCGGCGGGTCAGACGATGCGCACCTGGCCGCGGTAGGGGTCGAGGCGGGCGTCGGCGGGGTCGAGCTCCGTGACCAGGGCGTCGACGCGATCGAACGAGAACGCCCGCGCCGGGGCGCGGTGCGCGAGCTTGGCCGACGCCACCGCCAGCACGACCTCGGCCGCCGAGGCCGCCAACGCCAGCTTCACCTCCGCTTCCTCGAGCGTCGACTCGCTCGAACCGAGCTCCGGGTCGACGGCCGCCGCACTCACGAAGAGACGACGCAGCATCACGTCGTTGGCCGCTCTCGCGGCCAGCGGTCCGACCAGGCTGCCCGTGCGCGGGTCGAGCGCGCCTCCGGTGAGGAGCGCAGTCACGCCGGGATGCTCCTGCAGGGTGCGGAACGTGTCGGGGCCGTTGGTGAGCACGGTGAGGTCGCGGGCCTCGCCCAGGCGCGTGGCGAGCCGTTGCAGGGTCGACGACGCGTCGATGCCGATCGCGCCGCCACTCCCGAGCAGGTCGAGCAGCTTGTCGGCGACGCGGGCCTTCGCCCGAGCGTGCTGGCGGAACCGGGTGGCGAACTCCTGAGGCCCGACCGCGACCGCACCCCCGCGCACCCGTTGGGCGATGCCCTCGTCGACGAGCATGTCGAGGTCGCGTCGCACGGTCATCTCGCTGACGTCGAGCTCCACCGCGAGCTCGGCGACCCGCACCCGGCCGTTGGTGTCGAGTCGGCGGCGCATGAGCTCGAGCCGCTCGAGGGCCTCCACGTTCATCGGTCGTCGTCCTCCATGGCTCGCAGTGTCGCACGCGCTGCCTCGGCCGAGCTGTATGCGCCGAGCGCGACGCCCTGCGCGAGCGCATTGCCGAGCGCAGCCGCCTCGATCGGTCCCGTCGACACCGGGAGCGTGGTCCGGGCGCGCAGCGCGTCGAGGTACAGGTCGGCGCGGGCGCCCCCGCCGAAGACGCGGATCCCTGCGCAGGGCGCGGCACCGATCCGAGGAAGCGATTCGATCACCCGCATCGTGGTCGCGGCCATCGAGTCCACCGCCGCCCGCACGAGCTGTGCACGCGACGCATCATCGGGGAGCGCGCCGGCACGTGCGATCGCGGTGGGCATGTCGGGTGGCGTGACGAACCGCGGGTCGGCGGCGTCGAAGGTCGCCTCGGACGCCGCGAGCCGCGCCGCCTGGGCCAGCAGTGCGTCCAGCGGCGGATCACCCCAGGCGCGCCGGCACTCCTCGACCAGCCACCAGCCGGCGACGTTGCGCAGGAGCCGGATGCCCGAGGGGAGCGCCTGCTCGTTGCTGAACCCAGCCACCCGCGCCGTCGCGCTCGTGTCGGGCTGCGGCTGTTCCCGTCCCACGAGCAGCCAGGTCCCCGAGGCCACGAACGCGTGGCCGGCGCGTGAGCCGGCG